>NZ_CAKKTK010000002.1:0-166119 GCF_920656135.1 Frankia sp. Cppng1_Ct_nod
AGTGTGCGACTGGCCGGTGGCGGCATGCTGACCATCGCGGACACGGCGATCGCCGGGCCGGTGCTGGCCGCGCTGCGGCCGTCCGCCGTCGTCCTCGGCGTCGTCGAGCCGCACGGCAGCGCCCGCAACACCCTCGCCGGCAGGGTCGCCGGCCTGGAACTGCTGGGCGACCGGGCCCGTATCGCACTTGACACGACCCCGCCGGTGCTCGCCGACGTCACCCCGGCGGCTCTCGCCGAACTGCGTCTGGAACCGGGCATGACCGCCTGGGCGTCGTTCAAGGCGACCGACATCGAAACCTACCCCGACCCGGCGGCCGGCAGCTCGACCATCGGGACCGCCGGCGGAACCACATCCGACATGTGACGACGCGGGTCGTTCACACATTGCGGGTCGTTCACATATTGATGTGGCGCCCGACGGATCGGACGCTACACCGGCGACCACTAAGATCGGCGCGGGACCGGTTCTGTGCTAATCGCCGACCTTGATGGGCGTGACGGAGACCACACCGAAGACATACCGGCCGCCTTTGACGTCACCGGGGGCGGTCAGGCGCGGGCCTTCACTGTCAAGGCCGACACCGTCCTGGCTGTCGGCGAGCAGCACTTCCTTACCACCGAAGCCTGGGTCGATTTCCGGCCAGGACAACACCGACTCGTAGCCGTTTTCAGGACGTCGAGGAGCAGGGGGCCGGTGTAGGCGTGGTGCTCAAGGCCCTTACCGCTCTGGAAGTCGACGACCTGGGTGTGCTGCGGGAAGGCACGGAGGTTGGTGAAGCCGAGCCGCAGCCGATGGCCGACCCTGCCGTTCACGACCACGTATTTGCGTACCGTCTGCGTGGCCGAAACCGCGGATGTCGACTGGCGATGGTCGGGCCTGCCGGCCAGGTGGAACTTCCCTGCACCGATACAGGGCGACTCGAGGGCACCAACCGGCTCCGGCTGAAGCCTCCACAGTCTTGTTGATCGGAGAAACAGCTGGAGGCAGATTAACGGCATCTCCGTGGATACGGAACAGATAGCTTTAAGGATCTTTAAATGAGGAGATCTTTGAGGATCTGTACCGCAGGTGAGGATCCCTGATGGGTGTTTGCATTTTTACGGAATGTTACCGATGGGGATCGGTAGCTGTTGGAAGTTGAATCGTTACGGTTCGGCGTTCCCCGTCGGTGCGCGACGTCGTGGACCGTGAGCCACCGGCTACGCGGATCACATCCCACGTGGATCCGCAACAGCGGTTATTTTTCGATCTAAGATCCGTATATGAGGAACGGTAGGGTCGTCGTGCCCACCATCACCGTGACTTGCGATGCCTGGCGGCTCGGCAGTCATGCGTACGTCCCACATCTGCCTGCCTTCCGGGGCGGCGCGAACTCCTGCTGGGGCTACCGACGCCACGCAGTTGCGGCTACGCATCCGGCGCGGTTGGGGCGCAGGCCCGTCCGACCGGCCGTGAGAACGCATGCGCGACCGCGAAGCCGGCGACGCGGGCGCTTACGATCTGTCCGCACCCTGACCCGCCAGTCGCCCTCCGACGATCCGTCGTTGTTACTTGTTGGGCATTACGGGTAGCGAGGTTGACGATGTGTGTGGCTGGTGTATGAGAGTGGGAGCCGTTGGCTCCTGGCCAGCGTCCCGAACTGATGAGGTAGATCAATGGGCTTGAGTATCCGCAACCGGCTCGCGGGAACCGTTACCGAAATCACCAGCGGGGCGGTGATGGGCACAGTGATGATCGATGTCGGTGGCGGGCAGCGCATCACAGCCGCGGTGACCATGGATGCGGTCAAGGATCTCGGGATCTCGGTGGGCTCCGCCGTCGATATCCTGATCAAGTCGACGGAGGTCTCCCTGGCCACAGGTACCGTCGCCGGTCTCAGTATCCGTAATCGGCTACCCGGCACCGTTTCCAGTCTCGAGACCGGTAACGCAATGACGGTCGCGCACATCGTCCTCGAGGGTGGTGGTGAGATCACAGCGGCGATCACCCGGGCCGCCGCCACCGACCTCGGTCTCGCGCCGGGCTCCACCGTGACCGCTCTGATCAAGTCGACGGAGGTCGCGCTCTCTGCCGCTTAGACCGTGGGTGTCCATGCCGGCACGGGCTCCGGTGCCCGACCCGGGCCGACATCGACACGGAGGGTGTGGGCTGTTGGTGTTTGAGTAAGAGCGCCCGAGGATAGGACTGTCCGGCTCGCGGCTCCCCGCATCCCGCCCGGCCGCGTTGTCGTCAGTCGGCGCCCAACACCAGGGCGCCTTCCTCCTCCGCCTTGCCGGATCGGGCGCGGATGAGCCGCTCGCTGATCGAACGCCCTATCCTCGGGCGCTCTAAGCGTTATTGCCGGCGCGCCGGGTCGGGCGGCTGATCCTGGTCGAGCACCGGGACCGGTTCGCCCGGTTCGGCGCCGGGTATGTGGAAGCCGGGCTGGCCAGCGTGACGCGGAGAAAAGCTACGGCGTCCCGACCGAGCGGTAGACGGCGGCGGTGCGCTCGGCCGTGCGTCGCCAGGTGAAGGTGCGCGCATGGGCCTGTCCGGGCTCCGGGTCGGGCTCACCTTCGAGGACGCCGATCAGCGCGTCGGTGAACGCGTCCGCGTCCGTCGGCGGTACCAGCCGTACGGCCGTGCCGGCCACCGGGCCGACGACCTCCCGGACCGCGGGGATGTCGGAGGCGACCACCGGGGTGCCGGTCGCCAGCGCCTCCAGCGGAGGCAGGCCGAACCCCTCGTAGAACGACGGGAAGCACAGCGCGCCGGCCCCGGCGACCAGCTGACGCAGTTCGTCGGTACCCACATAGCCACGGGCGATGACCGATCCGGCCGGCAGCCGTGACAGGTCGAGGGCGGGCCCCCAGCCGGACGGCCCAACCAGCACCAGCGGCGGGGCGTCACCGATCTCCGCATGCAGGCCGCGGACCGCCTCCAGCAGGGTCGGCAGGTTCTTGCGCGGTTCCAGGGTGCCGACGAACAGCAGGTACCGAGAGGGCAGGCCGTGGGCGGCAAGCCAGCGCCGAGGCGGTGGGGAGGTGTCGAACCACGCCGCCTCCACCCCGAGCGGTGTCACGGTGACCATAGCCGGGTCCAGCCGGTAGGTGTCGACGACCTCGGCCGCGATCGCCTCGCTGGGGGTGATCACCGCGGCGGCGCGGCGCAGGCCCCGCGGGACCAGCTCCCGGTAGCGGGCCGATGCCGCGCTGACCGTCCCGGTCAACTTCAGATACGCCAGGTCGTGGATGGTCAGCACACCACGGGCCCGACGCGGCGGCGGCAGTACGAAGTTCGTGGCGTGCACCACGTCGACCGCACCTGTCAGCCACTCCAGCCTGGGGAGTTCGCTGCGTGCCCATGCCTCGTGCATGAGACGGGCCGGGACCCGGCGCGCGGCGCAACGTACCCCCGGCGGCAGCGCCGAGGCGAACCCGTCGAGTCCACGCCAGGTGAAGGCGGTTGCGGCCACGTCCAGGCCGGGCATGGCCGGCAACTCGGAGAGCAGGTGGGCCGTGTAGCGGCCTACGCCGGTGCGCGGGCCGAGTAACGGCGTGCCATCCAGGATGACCCGCATCGACCGTGGTCCTTTCCGTGTCAGTCGGAGTCCGGATCAGGGAACCTGGCGGGTCGGCGGGTCAACGGGCGTAGAGCTGATGGCGGGCGGCGATGTCCCGCCATCGGTCGGCGAATGCCGCGTCCGAGTACTCCTGGGCGCGGGCGATGGCGCTCGCGGCCAGCCGCGCCCGCATCCCGTCCTCGGTGGCGAGGCGTCGGGTGAACGAGGCGAGCTGCTCCGGGGACGTCCAGCGGAAGCCATCGAGCCCGTGGCGGACGATCTCCCGTTGGCCGGCGCGGTCGATCACGACGGGGACGCATCCGCCGGCCATCGCCTCGACGGTGGTCATCCCGAAGTGCTCGGCCGTCCAGGGCCGGCGCTGTGGGTCCTCGCCGTAGCCGGTCGCGGACCAGAACACCGAGCAGGTGGACAGCAGCCGCTCGACCTCGTGGCGCGGGGCGTTCGGGTGGATCTCGACAGGCAGATCGCGGCCGGCTTCCCGGATCTTCTCCAGGTAGGGGAGCTGGGAGTCCTCGCACCCGCCGACAACATGCATCCGCCAGCCCGGCAGTGCGCCCGAGCGGTACAGTTCACCGAACCACTCGATCATCTCCAGTTGCCGTTTCGCGTGCCCGAGACCGGGCGCGAACAGGCGTCCGACGGTCAGGACCGCGCGTTCCCGGCTCTCGGCCGGGGTGAGGCGCTCCACCTGGATCGGCGGGTAGAGGATGTCGGCGTCGTGGTGCCACAGCCGGCGGACCCAGTCCCGGGTGTAGACCGAGTTCGCCATCACCACGTCGTACGCGCCGAGGTAGCCGAGGTCACGCGGGTCCGCCAGCAGCCAGGGGAAGCGCAGTCCCAGGCGGGCCCGGACCCCTTCGCGTTGCTCGGCCACCCGCGGCCGGCTGACCGCCACACCGAGCTGGCGTACGTCCCGGGATGCCGGTCCGTGCGAAGCGGGGGTGAACGTGTCGCTGGCGAGTGTCAGCTCGGCCCCGGTGGACGATGCGGGCAGTGCCACCGCGACCTGCGTGAACGCTGCGCCGACCTCGATGGCGGCGAGGGTCTGCCCGTCGGCGTCGAGGACGCGCAGATGTGCCGTCCCCGTTGCTCCGGGACGGCCGATGTCGGCGCGCAGTTCTCGGGCGCCACCGGCCGCGATCGACAGGACGCCTTCGCCGTTCGTCCAGATCCACTGGCGGCGACGGCCGCCTTCCGGTGGGTACCAGCCTGTCCCGCAGGTGACGGCCGGGCGGACGCCACGCAGCAGCGGGCCGCAGGCACGGACCGCGACCTTCCGCCAGGGTGACGTGTCGTGGTCGACCGGGGTCGGGAAGAAGCACAGGTATGCCGCGTGTCTGGAGCGGGGAACGATCCGGCTCATGTACGAACCGTTGACGAACAGGTCGTAGTCGGCGCTGAGCGCGGCGATGGCGTCGTCGCCGCGGTCCGGAACGAGGCGGTAGCGACAGCCGGACAGGTCGAGCCCGAGGTGAGCGGCGAGCGCGTCCATGTCGACGTCGGAGTGGCCGAGAATGTCGACGCCGGCGCCTTCGGCGGCGAGCACCTGGGCGATCATCCCGCTGTGGCGTTCCCCGCCGCCCATGGAATGCCAGAACCGGTTGTAGACGGCGACACGTACCCCGCGGGCCGGACCCGGCGTGGCAGCGGCTTGCGCGGCGTGCTGCGTCTCCCCCGGGTCGGGGGGATTCTCCGCCGGATGGTCGGCCCGCTGCTGTGCGGTGGTCCGCGTGGTGTCCTTCGGCCGGCTGGTCGCCGGGGCTGTCGCCGCCTGCTGTGTTGTGACCGAATGTCTGGTCATCGTCGCACCAGCCAGTTCTCCAGCTTGTGGCGGTGCACCTTCGCGGTCCGTGTGATCGCTCGGCGTCGGGCGATCATGGTCGGGAGCAGGCGCAGGTAGGAGGCGATGACGGTGAGTCGTAGCCAGATCGGCCTCAGCGCCGGCCGGCTACGGGCCGCCCATGCCTGGCGGAGCGTCCGCACGGCGATCGAAAACGTGGTCAGCGGGTAGCGGCCGACCGCTGCCAGGGCGATTCGAGCACTCGCGTTCTTGCTGAGCATCAGCAAACGGTTACGGTCGGTGTGGAAGACGAACAGCGGAGACCACTCGACGCTGGACGCGGAGTGGACGTGCCGCAGTATCGCGGTCGGGATGTAGCGGATCGCATAGCCGCGGGCCCGGATGCGCCAGGACAGGTCGGTGTCCTCGTAGTAGAGGAAGAAGTCGCTGTCGAACCAGCCGAGTTCACGCCCGAGCGCCGTTTGGATCGCCATGCCGTTCCCGCAGGCGGTGAACACGTCCTCGGGCTCCGCGAACTGCCCGGTGTCGATCTGCTGGTAGCCGCGGTCGGCACCGTAGCCGTCCGCGAGGACGATCCCGCCGACATTGTTGATCACATCGACGCGCTCCACCCCGTCCGGGACGGTCAACTCCACGGTGGACGGCCGGGAGTCGGCATCCAGGGTGGCGCAACCACCGTCCCAGCTCAGCGTGACGGGTTTGCGTGTCTCGCCGGCGAGGGTGAAACCGAGCGTCACGGGGCCGCCGTCCGGTACCGGGACGCAGAGCTCACCGTCGCCACGGGTCCAGAAGAACGGCGCCTCCGAACCGCCTTCGGAGCCGAAGGTCAGCTTCTCCCAGAGGACCTCTCGCAGGACCTCCCGCCCGTTCACCGTCACCGACGACACCCGCACGCCGAGCGTGCGCGAGTCGTGCGGACCCGGGGTGAACGTGGGGGTCGACAGCCGCAGCCGCAGGAAACGGGGGAGGAACACGACCTTGCCGGTGACCGCGCCGAGGCGCTCGCCGTCCGCGGCGGTGAACGGGGCCAGCAGATTCGCCAGCCAGTCCGGCTCGGGCACCGCGTCGTTGTTGAGCAGGACGGCGTATGCGGTGGTGACCTCGCGCAACGCGAGGTTGTTGCCGCCGGCGAAGCCGAGGTTCACCCCCGAGGGGACGATCCGGACCGAGGGGTAGCGCTCGGCCAGCAGCGTCCGGGAGCCGTCCAGCGAGGCATTGTCGACGACCCATGTCTCGAAGGCGAAGTCGGTTACCTGTTTGGCGAGTCCGTCCAGGCAGGCGGGCAGCAGGTGCGCGCCGTTCCAGTTCACGATCACAACCGTGGCAAGCGGGCCCGGGTCGCCGGGAGGACGGGTGCTCATGTGCGGGTTCTCGCCTCGTAATCGACTTTGAGCAGACCGCCGGGCTGCGACCCGCTGATCCCGAACAGGTCGTCGAACCGCCGGCGGGTGATCACATCACCCGTGGCCGCGTCGGAGACGTGCACGCTGGTCGCGAACGCGCCGAACAGCTCGGGGAGTTTCGGCACGGTGAAGTCCACGGTGAGGGTGCCTGGTGTGCCCGGCACGCCGCCGGAGGGTGTCTCCATCAGCCAGATCGGCAGGTCGTCCTGGCCGAGCACGTATACGTGCAGGTAGAGCCGGTCCGGCGCGTCCTCGGCCACGTCGAGGGTGATGCTGAGCGTGAGTTTCTCGCCCGGATCGAACTGGACCTGCGGTGGCCTGCCCGGGTCCGGGGCGAAGACCACCGAGATGGGCCGGACGCTGGCGTACTCGTGGGGCACCGGGCCGTTAGTGGGCAGGCTGCCGAGCCGCTGCCGGAGCAGTCGGGTGCCGATGCCCGGCGCGCCATCGAAGATCAGCGAGCCGGATTCCAGGACCAGGATCCTGTCGCACATGCCTTCGATCAGGTCCAGCGAGTGTGTGACGAACAGGATCGTGCGTCCTTCGGCCCGGAACTCGTCGATCTTTGCCAGGCACTTCTTCTGGAAGGCCTCGTCCCCGACGGCCAGTACCTCGTCAACGAGCAGGACGTCCGGGTCGACATGGACGGCCACGGCGAAACCGAGCCGGACGTACTGGCCGGAGGAGTAGTGCTTGACCTCATTGTCGATCTTGTGGGGGAGCTCGGCGAAGTCGACGATCGAGTCGAACATCCGGTCAATCTCGCGCCGGGACAGGCCGAGCAGCGAGGCGTTGAGGTAGACGTTGTCCCGTCCCGAGAGCTCACCGTTGAAGCCGGCGCCCAGTTCCAGCAGGGACGCGATCCGCCCGGTGACCGAAACCTCGCCGTTCGTCGGGCGCAGGATCCCGGCCAGCACCTTCAGTAACGTGGACTTGCCCGAGCCGTTCGCCCCGGCCAGCCCCACGGTCTGGCCGCGACCGATCTCCACGTCGATGTCGCGCAGTGCCCAGAAGTCGTCCCCGCTGGCCTGCCCGCGACGGACGAACAGCTCCTTGAGGCTGGTTGCCCGCCGGTGGTAGGAAACGAACTTCTTCCCCACGCCGGTCGCCCGGATCACGACCGGCGCGCCGGAAGGTCCTTCGCCGCGCGTGTTTCCGGCCAGGGCGGGAGGCGGGGTCTGACGCGGGGTACCGGTGCTCGGCAAGCCATCCACGGACAGGGACACGGGCTCGGCCGCGGCGTCCGCCGCATCCGCGGGAACGCCGATCACGGCCGGCTCGGCTGGTGACTGCTGCGCGGACACGTCCATACCCTCCTCGGGGCCTGCGGAGGCGCGGAAAAAATCATGATCGCACCTCGTTTCGGCCCGTCAACTTTCGGCGTGGGCCGGCTACAGGTCTTCGGCGAAGTCGGCCTGCAGGCGGCGGAACACATGCACTCCGAACCAGAGCAGGGCCAGCGATATCGCCCCCGCGATGGCGAGATGTTCGAGATAGAACAGATAGCCGGGATCGGCCAGGATCGTCTGCCCGTTGGCGGGGTTGACATACGGCGCCTTGTAGATCGCTCGCTGGAAGGTCGCCGTCACCGTCGCCATCGGGTTGAGGAAGTAGACCCATGTCCATTCGTGCAGCACCTTGCGGATCAGCCCGACCGGATACACGATCGGATTGACCCAGAACCAGGCGAGCAGCGCCACCTCCAACAGGTGCTCGGTGTCGCGGTAGCGGACGTTGAGCGCGGACACCAGCATGGACAGCGCGACGGTGAAGATCATAACTACCGCGAACGCCGGTACCAGCAGGAACAGCCCGGGTCCGACGAAGCTGTAGCCCAGTGCCGCGACCACGACGAAGAGCACGAAGAGCTGCAGGACGAAGTGGACGAGGGCGAACCCGACCGCGGACAGCGGCAGTACGGGTAGCGGAAAACGGACCTTCTTCACCAGGTTCGCGTTGAAGACCACGCTTCCGCAGGCCGCGGACACGCTGGCGGAAAAGGCGTTCCAGATCAGCAGGCCGGACATCAGGTACACCCCGAAGCGCGGCACCCCGCTCTTCATGATGACCTGGAAGACGAGGGTGTACACGGCCAACAGCAGCAGCGGGTTCGCCAGTGACCAGGCAAACCCGAGGGTCGACCCCTTGTACTTGACCTTGAGGTCCTTGCGGATGAGGTTGCGCAGCAGCTCCCAGCGCACCCGGGTCTGAGCGCGGCTGCGGCGTTCCAACGTCCGCGGCTCCGGCGCACGCAGAGCCGGGTCCTGCCTGTCCGGCTGGGCCGCGGGTGCGGACCGCTCGTCAATCAGGTTCGACACCGGCAACCTTCCGTGAACCGCGCCCTCATGGCAAGGCAACTTCTGTGACAAGGCAACATCCGGCGCGCTGGAGACGATCCACGCCACGGATCGACACACGGTGACACGTGAGCCGGGTAAGGCACTCCGGTGACCGGAGGTCCAAAGCCGATTCATAGTATCGGGCCGTTCAGTCAGCTCCGGCCGGCAGCCGTCCCAACACCAGCGGACACGGGCCGGCCCGTCGGAGGTCGCCGCGGTGGCCGCCTGTGGAGGACGCCCGTGTTCACCGACGTCCGGCTTCGTGAGGTCTGGTCCCAGCTGGAGTCCGGGGGGGCTGAGGTCCTGACTCTGGACGTGTTCGACACGCTGCTGTTGCGCCTCGTGCCCGAGCCCGCCCATGCTTTCCTGCTGCTCGGGCATCGGCTGGCTGCGGCCGGGCTGCTGGCGCCGTCGGTGTCCCCCGCGCAGTTCGCCCAGCTCCGGGTACATGCCGAGACCCGGGCACGCCAGCGCAGCAAGTCCCTGCGTGACACGTTGGAGGCGCGTCTGGACGAGATCTGGTCGTTGCTGCTCCCAGCCCTTCACAGCAGTGACAGCGTTGATGATCTGGTCATGCTGGAGGTCAATCTGGAGCGGGACGTCTGCCGGGCCGACCTCGCCGTCGCCGAGCTCGCCGAACTCGCCATCACCAAACTCGGCCGGCCCGTCTACCTGGTCTCCGACACCTACTTCTCCCCGGACCAGCTCGCCCGGCTGCTGCACCGGCCGGAGCTTGCGGGCATCAGATTCACGAAGATCCTCACATCCAGTCATGCCGGGATGAGTAAGAGCGACGGTCTGTTCACCCATGTCCTCGCGGATGCCGGCGTCGAGCCGTCCCGGGTCGTCCACCTCGGGGACAACCCGGTGGCCGATGTCGAAGGCGCGCGCGAACACGGCATCGTCGCCGTCCACTACCCGAAGTACTCGGGTGGGTTGAAGACGACGCTGGCCCTGGAAGGGATGCAGGCCGGGCCTACCTCCGACACCCCGATCGACCCGGTGCACGGCGACTACGGCATGACCGCGCTACGTGCCCGCACCCTGCACCGCGCCGATGCGGCATCGGTTCCGCCAGGTCTACGACGCCACTGGGAGACCGGCGCCACCGTCTTCGGCCCGGTGTTCGCCGGTTTCGGCGAGTGGGTCGCCGAACGCGCGGCGGCCTACGGAGTCGACCGGGTTCACTGCCTGATGCGCGAGGGGGCGTTTCTCGCCCGGGTGATAGAGGAGCCGGGCCGCGACCGCGGGGTCGAGGCGCCCACGCTGTGGGCCTCCCGGCAGGTGTGCGCGCTGGCCAACGTCTTCGAGGGAAGCCCGCAGGAGTTGCGGGGCTTCCTGGTACGGCGGCGCGCGCCGAGCGTCGGGCAGCTGCTGCGCCAGCTCGGGGTCGGACTGGACGAGGTGACGGGGCTGTCCGCGCTCGCGGAGCGGCGCCTAGACGTTCCCGGTCTGCTGGAGGACACCCTCGAAGCCCTGTGCGGCGACGAGCGGGTCCGTGCCGAGATCGTGATGACCGCGAGCCGGCTGCGTGAGCGCTACCTGCGTTACCTGGACTCCCAGCTCGGTGATGCGGACACGATCGTCGTCGTCGACCTGGGCTGGGGCGGCACCATCCAGGCGCTGTTGCAACGGCTGCTGCGCGCCTCGGGCCGTGAGGTCGAGGTCGTCGGCCTGTATCTGGCGACCAACGTCGCCGCCCAGGCACATCGCCTTGCCGGTCTGCGGTTGGAGGGCTATGTCGCCTCCGGGGGCGAGCCGGACGCCCTGTTCGCCCAGGTCATGCGAAGCCCCGAGGTGCTCGAGCAGCTCTGCATGCCCGATGTCGGTTCGCTGGTCGGCTTCGACGAGGCCCGCAATCCCGTTCTCGGTACCGACCACACGTCACGGACGCAGATCGCGCAGCGTGTCGCCGTCCAGGACGGGGTGCTTGCCTACCAGCGGGAATGGCTGCGCTACCGCCGGTCGGAGACGCCGATGCCGTCCCTGTCCGACGACGGGGCAAGGCTTGCGGCCCTGCGCACGCTCGCGCGTTTCGTGAGTCGGCCCACCCCGGAGGAGGCGTTCGCATTCGGGGTGTGGGCGCACGATGACAACTTCGGGTCCGACGTGTCCGAGGGGCTGCTGCCGGCAGACCTCCTGCGGCGGATGCCCTACCTGACCCCGGCCGATCTTGAGAAGATCCCGATGCAGGAGCTCTACTGGCCGGCCGGGGTGGCGGCCGTGGCGAACCGCCCGCTGGCCGTCGTCAGCGGACTGGCCGCGTCCGCCGGGATCTGCGCGGTCGAGGTCTCCCCGGAGGCAGCCGCCGGGCCGGTCGAGGTCTACGTCGATACCGGGGCGGACTTCGTCAACGGCCCGAAGAAGGCCGCGGTCACCCGTTCCGGACGGGACGGGCTGTCACTGGTGCGCCTGCGGGTCGACGGGGTCGGCGTCCGCCGTGTGCGTGTCGACCCGGCCGGCCGGCGTGGGCTGATGAGGCTGGACTGGCTGCGGCTGTCCTTCCACCTCAACAACGCCGCCGAGCCGTACCCGGTCGAGATCACATCGGTGCTGGACGACGCCCGTCTGCATCTCGTCGGAGCACGGGCGTTGCAGTCGAACCTGATCGAGATCGTCAGCGACGACCCGCAGTTCGTATACGCCCTCGACTCGGTGTCGCAGGCGCATCTCGCGGCGACCTACGCCATTGATGTCGAGATCGCCTTCGGGTGGCTCGGGATCCGTGCCGATGAACTGAGGATCGTCGATCGGCAGGCCGCGGCCATGCCGCTGCCGCGTCGTGCCGTCCGTCGACTCCGGCGTGAACTCGACGGCAGGTTCTGACCGTCGGCGTTTCATCGACAATGGGTGAGCAGCCCGTTTCCGCAGGTACTGCGGGGTGACGGATGTGTCCGCGGTGATGGTGGGTAGGACAACCCCGGTGAACCCGGAGAGCTCAGCGAACCGGCCCACGAGGGACAATCTGGTCGATCGCGACGAGGCGGTCGCGGTGGACGAGGTGGACGGGGTCGCTGTGGACGATGGAGCTGTGGACGGCGCCGCCGTCGGTGATGTCACCCGGAACGAGGAGTTCGGGCGCGGTGCGGGTCTGGATGACGGTGCGGGTCTGGATGACGGTGCGGGTCTGGATGACGGTGCGGGTCTGGATGACGGTGCGGTAAGGGTTGTCGACGATGGAGGTGTCGGCGACGCGGTTGTCCCGCGTCCGGTTGCCCCGGACGGGACTGCCCGGGACGGGGTTGCCCGGGATGTCGACCCGGCCGGGCGTCCGTCCCTGAACTCGCCGTGGTTCGGTCGTCCCGCAGGTGACCGTCCTGGCGGACCGGACAGCGACGGGCTCGTCCCGACCGCACAGGGCACATCCCCACCGCCCGCGGACCCCGACCGGGGCGAGGCCCCTGGCCTGAGCGACCGGGACGGCCCTGAGGAGCCCGAGCGCTGCGAGATCGGTCTCGACAAGCCCGGGTTCACGGTCGAGTCCGTCACGGAGCGGACCCGAAGGCCGCTGCTGCTGCACTCCCTCGCGGAGCTGCGCGAGGTGTGGCTGCCGCTGCTGGAGGCTGCGGGGACACGCAGCGTCGTCGAGATCGGTGCGGAAAGCGGTGTCACCACCTCGCTGCTCGTGGACATGCTGCGACGTCACGGCGGTGGCAGGCTGCTTGTCGTCGACCCCGCCCCCGAGGTCGTCCCCGAGTCCGACGACGGCGTTCACATCGAGGTCGTAAAAGGCTACAGTCCGCAGGCGCTGGTGGGGCTGCCGCTCGCTGACACCTATCTGATCGACGGTGATCACAACTTCGCGACGGTGTTCGCTGAGCTGTGCACCATCGACGAGGCGGTCGGTTTTCACGGTGGCGATCATTTTCCGCTTGTGGTCCTGCACGATGTGGGCTGGCCCGCCGGGCGCCGAGACCAGTACTACGTTCCCGGACGAGTCCCCGAGTCGGATCGTCAGCCGTATTCGTGGGACCTCGGGGTCCGGCTGGACAGCGTCGACGCGGTTCGGGGTGGTTTTCGCGGTGAGGGTGCGTTCGCATGGGCTCTGACCGAGGGCGGCTCCGGCAACGGTGTCCGTACCGCCGTGGAGGATTTTGTCTCCCAGCGCCCTGACCTGCGCTTCTACATGGTTGCGCCGATCTTCGGTCTGGGCGTGGTCGTTGACCGGCGGGCACCATGGGCAGCCCGGGTCGGCGACCTTCTCACTCCCTGGACGCGTAACGGGCTCCTCACCCGCATGGAACGCAACCGTTTGGATCTTTACCTCCGGGTGCTGCACCTGCAGGACGAGATGACCGAGGCGGCCCGCCTGCGGCAGCGAGGGTGGGCGCAGCTCGACGTGACCCTGGCTGAACATGCCGCGCACAGGCTCCGGCTGCTGGACGCTGTCGCCGAGGCCGAGCGGGCACTGGATGCCGAGCGCCGGACCTCCCAGCAGTTGCGCGCGGCCTTGGCGGACGAACCCAAGCTTGTTCATACGGCCCGCCTGGCCAACGCGGTGCTGAAGTCGCGCATCGGTGATCCGCGCCGCTTCCGGGCGGTGCTGTCGATCCGCCGTGGTCGGTGACCGATCGGACCGCGGTCAGCCGGTGATGGGCGGTGTCGGTGGCGCGGGCGGTGGCGCGGGCGGTGGCGCGGGCGGTGGCGCGGGCGGTGGCGGGGTTGGCCGGGTACGGCCGGCGCGCCACACGGCCACGGCAGTCAGGGCGGCGGCGGCGACGGTGGCGGTGAAGACGAGCTTCACCCCGGTCGGTGCCCACGGTGACCAGGCGGCCATGGCATGCCAGGACCCGGTGAGCCCGCCGCCGTCGGGCCGCCAGAAATGGTTGACGACCAGGCGGACGGACTCCCCCTGGATGGCGGCGGCCCCCGCGACGGCCGCCGGCGGCGTCCACCGGGCGAACCGGTGCCCGAGTGCGGCGGCACCGGCGCCGATCAGTACGGCGACCCCGGTGAAACCGGTGAACAGGTAGCGCCCGGAGACTGCGGTGATGTGCGCGGTGTCCGCGACATGGATGGCTGCCTGACCTCCGACGAGAACGAACAGGGCGAACGTGGGCCACAGCATGAACAGCAGGTTCGTCCGCCCGATCCGGTCATGGGCGCGGATCATGCCGCAGGCGGCCAGGCCGAGGACGACGGTCGAGGCGGCGAGTACCACCGACCACGGTATGTCGACCTCGTACCAGCCGATCGACCCCCACCACCGACCGAGCAGGGTTTCCGACATCCAGGTCCAGTACACGTCCCAGTTCCCGCCGACATACTCGCCCGGCGGGAAACCCGGCGTCTGCGGTTGGACCGTGCCCCATCTGAAGATGTTGACGAACCACCACCAGCCGCCTGCCGCGATCGCGAGTCCGCCGAACAGCGCGACCGGTAGCACCGGGAAACGTGCGCCGCGCAGCCACCCGGTCAGGTATGCGGCGGCGACCATCGGGATCAGCACCACCGCGAAGGACTTCGTCAGCAGGGCGAGCCCGGTGAACAGACCTGCCCAGCATGCGGTGCGCGCCGACGTGTCCGCGCTCAGCACGTAAGCGACCGTCACCGTGACCAGCCCGCCGAGCAGGACGAGCAGATTGTCGTTGTTGACGGTCGAACCGATGTGGGTCAGCTGCGGTACGGCGAGGGGTGTCAGGGCGGCAACGGTCGCTGCGGCCGGGGAGGGACTGAGCCGCCGCATGGCCGCGTGGGCCAGCAGCGGCAGCGGCGTCACCATCAACACGCTGATCATCCGTAACAGACCGATGGTCACGTCCCAGCGCAGCGTGTCCCCACCGCCCGGGATCGCTTTGAGGATCGCCGCGCCCACCCAGTAGTACAGCGGCGGATGCTGGACGATCTGCTGGACGGAACCGAGGGGTTGCCACCGGTGGGCAAGGGCGTTCCAGGCAGGCCGCTGTGCGCGGGGGACCGCGTCGCGTTCGGGGATCGGATGGACGGTGAGCCCGTAGGGGTTGTCGCGGCTACCGAACGGCGATACCCGGATGGCTCCGACACCGTCCGGTGTCACGACCGCACTGCCCGGATGCGGCCATCCCCTGCCCTGCACAAGCCGCATGACCGCATCGACCTGGTTCGGTTCGTCCGGTGCGTGGTACTGGGGTACCAGGACCGACCAGGAAGCGAGCAGCAGGCCGAAAAGCATGGTGATCAGCCAGATATGCCCCGGGGTCCGGCGCAGGAGCCGAAGTGGTCCGAACCGGTCGGGTCCGGCGCTGTGACCGGACGGCTGTGCCGCAATGGTGGCGGGCGGGGTCTCGAGCGAGGCCTCCATCACAGCGGACAAGGAGCTGTATTCCCTTCCGGTTGCGGATGGCTGCCATAGTACTTAGTGGTCGGAATGGACGCCCAACCGGACGGTGATTGTCCGGCTGTCAGCGGGTGGCCACGGTCGCAAAACCACAGCCGGGCCTCGTCGGAAAATGCCGAAGAATATTCATGAATTCAATGATTCGCATGCTTCGACCGCTCCGGCCGCGCGTATCGGAATTTGCCGTGTGCCCGATATTGCGAATGCTCCGGGTGCGCGAAAGGATACTATCGGTGATAGTCTGCGGATGTGTCGTTATCGCCGGCGTCCTTGCTGCCTGCGCCCTTGCTGTCGGCGCTCCTAATGCCAGGAGTCGACCTGGCCGACAGCTTTGGCCGGCGAGCCGGCGACGATCGTCTTCGGCGGAACGTCCCGGGTCACCACGGCGCCGGCCGCGACGACGGCGCCCTCGCCGACCGTCACGCCCTTGAGAACGATCGCCCCGGTGCCGATCCACACGTGGTCCTCCACGATCACCGGAGCGCTCATGGGCTGTTCCACGCCGTCCACGGTCATGGGGTGGAAGTCGTTGTCGAGGATCTGGGTGTTCCAGGAGACGGTGCATCCGGCGCCGATACTCACCCGTTCCCGCACGAGGATCTTCGCGAAGCCGTTGATGTTGGTGCCGTGGCCGAGCTGCAGCAGTCCGGAGTCCACTACGATCCGGGTCCCGCGCTGAACGGACACGATCCCCTCGCAGCGCAGCCGTCCTTCGGGATGGATCCGCAGGATGGAGGTGTCCCGGCGGGTCGAGATCCCGAACGGCCCGAGACCGACCCGCAGGGCCGCGCCCTCGGCGAACTCGATGCGCTCACGTCCTTCGATCACGGTCGGCGATCCGATCCAGATCGGCTGCCTGTGCGCGAGCGGGTAACGCAGCCCGGCGGCGAAGGACAGCGCGGACGTCTCCCGCCCGGGGCGCAGCGTTCGGACGTGCCGGGCGTATTCACGAAGATCGCTCACGAACTGCCGGTTGAGCTGGTTGACGTGACTGCCGAGACGCTCATTGAGCCCACCCATGGCCGGTAAGCCTAACCCGTATGCCGGGGGTGATCGCGAGCCCGTTGCGCTGCCGCCTGCCCGACGTTCCCCGAACTCCCGATGATCGCGTTTCGCCGGCGGGGGTCGGTACGGGCCTCCGTTGCCGGCCGGTTGTCGTGCCGTGCGATTCTGGCAGGTAGACCGATGTAACCGAGGCAAAGGAGTGTGGCCCGACCCGAGGCCCCGGTTGATCTCGGCGGCACCGGCGAACCTGTAGTTCCCGGCCGGCTATCAGGAGTCACATCGACGTGAGTGTCAATATTGTCCACGAGGCTGTCGGTACCGGTGCGCCCACCGTCGGCTGGCAGCGGTCCGGGGTCGGATCGGTGCCGGAGATACCAGCCGCGCCGTACGTGACGGTCGTCCTTCCGTGTTACAACGAGCAGGACCACATCGTTCGCGAGCTCGACCGGATCACCGCGGCAATGGACGCGAGCGGTTACAGCTATGAGCTGTTGGTTATCGACGACAAGTCGACTGACAATACCCTGCCCTTGTTGCGGGGTGTCACGCATCGGTACCCCACGATGCGGCTGATACCGTTCCGCCGCAATGGAGGGTCGGGCACCGCCCGCCGGATCGGTACCCAGGACGCCCGTGGGACGATCGTGGTCTGGACGGATGCGGACATGACCTACCCGAACGAGCGGATTCCCGAGTTCATCCACTATCTTGACGCCAATCCCGACGTCGACCAGGTTGTCGGTGCGCGCACCACCGAGGAAGGCACCCACAAGTGGGCCCGGGTGCCGGCCAAGTGGTTCATCCGAATGATCGCGCAGCGGCTGTCCGGGACGAAGATTCCCGATCTGAACTCGGGTCTGCGGGCGTTTCGGCGGGAGGTCTCCCTGCCGTATCTGCGGCTGCTGCCACCGGGATTCTCCTGCGTGACAACGATCACGATGGCGTTCCTGTCGAATCAGCATCCCGTCGACTACATCCCGATCGACTATGCGAAGCGGTCGGGAAAGAGCAAGTTCCATCCGTTCCGCGACGCGCGCCGTTACATCCTTCAGGTGCTCCGGATGGTCATGTACTTCGATCCGATCAGGGTGCTGATGCCGATCGCTTTATGGATCATGGGGCTGGGCTTTGTGAAACTGATCGTTGATCTGATCCGTTACGACCTGCGGGTCACCACGTCCACGCTGCTGGCGATTCTTGTCGGTTTTCAGATCGTGGTGCTGGCCCTGATCGGCGACCTGGTCGCCCGATCGCGCAGTGACACCTGACAGCGGGTAACCGTGAACGGGAAACGGCGAACGGGCGGCCGTGAACGGGCAACCGTCAAGGGGCAACCGTCAAGGGGCAACCGTGAACGGACAGGGGACGGGCAGGGAGGCCATGCGCATCGCCATCATCGGACCGACCCATCCCTACAAGGGTGGTGTCGCCCAGCACACGACGGAGCTTGCGCACCGGCTCGCGGTCCGTGGGCACGGCGTCCGGATCGAATCCTGGTCGGCGCAGTATCCGGCCCGGCTCTACCCGGGTCAGCAGTACGTGAGCAGCCCGGAACTGGAACCGTTCCCGGCGACGTCGTATCCGCTTTCGTGGCGACGGCCGGACTCGTGGATCCGGCTGGGTCGGCGGCTGCGCCGCGAGGCGGACGCGGTAATCATTGTGGTTGTCGCCCCGGTCCAGGCGCCGGCCTATCTGTCCGTCCTGGCCGGCCTCCGACCGGCTGGAACGGGCGGCCTCGCCGGTCCGCGGTCATCGGGCTACCGGCCGGTGGCGCTCGCGTTGTGCCACAACGTGCTGCCGCACGAGCGGCGCGCCATGGACGAGCTGCTGGTCCGGGCGGTGCTGCGGCGCTCGACGGGGGTGCTCGTGCACGCCCCGGCCGAGGCCTGCCGGGCCCGTTCGTTGACACGTCGGCCGGTTTCGGTGGCCACGATGGCGCCGCATCTGTGGACGGCGTCGGGCACTGCCGGCGTGGCCGGCGTGGCCGGTGATACGCGGGGTCGGGCCGGTGGGGTCCACCCGGCCGGTGGAGCGGACGGCTCCCGCCGGAAACTGCTGTTCTTCGGGTTGGTCCGGCCGTACAAGGGCCTGGACGTCCTGTTGCGAGCGCTGGCAACCGGTCCGCCGGACGTGCACCTGACCGTCGCCGGGGAGTTCTGGGGTGGGACCGGGCACACCCGCGCGCTCGTCACCGAACTCGGCCTGGGCCATCGGGTGGACCTACGGCCGGGGTATGTGGCCGCAGCCGACGTGCCGGCGTTGTTCGCGGCGGCCGACGCCCTGGTCCTGCCCTACCGGTCGGGGACGGCGACCCAGAATGTAGATCTCGCCTACCTGCACGGTGTGCCGGTGGTGGCCACCCGGGTCGCCACGTTCACCGAGGCGGTGCGCGACGGGGTGGACGGCCTGCTCGTGGCGCCGCGGGACCCGGCGTCGCTCGCCGCCGCGCTGTACCGGCTCTACGAGCCGGGAGTGCTCGACGTCCTTCGGGCCGGGATCGTCCCACCGGACGCGGACGGGGCCTGGGAGCGCTACCTCACGACGGTGACGGACGCGCTGTGCCCGGCCGGTACCGGGCGGGCCGCCGTGGGTGACGGGGCCGTCATGGGTGACGGGGCCGTCATGGGTGACGGGGTCATCATGGGTGATAAAGGTGCTTCGTGACAGGTGCGGCGATGAACCCGACGGGCATCGTGGAGGCCGGGCGGTGAGCCCGCTTCGAGACCGTGCGCTGGCCTACGTGGGCCACCAGGTGCACATCATGCGCCGCCGTGAGGTCGGCACGCTGCTGGCATGGGCCGGTGAACTGACCGGGCGAACCGTCCTCGACGTTGCCGGGGGCGACGGCTACTGGGCCGGTCAGGCCGTGCGGCGCGGGGCTCGGGCGGTCAGCCTGGACCTCGCCCGGGGCAAGTTGGAGTTCGGGCGCCGCCTGCGTGGGCGTCCCGCCCTCGTCGAGGGGGACGCGCTGAGGCTGCCGTTCGCGGACAGCTCCTTCGACGTGGTGATGTCGGTCTGCGCGATCGAGCACTTCGACGACGGCCCGGCCGCGCTCTCGGAGATGGCCCGGGTGCTCAGGCCGGGGGGAGACCTCGTCATGTCGGCTGACGCGCTCACCCGTGCCGCCCGGTGGCCCGAGTTGTCCGCCCGCCACCGGGAGAGGTACCACGTCCGGCGCACCTACCCGGGCGAGTATCTGACGAAGCTGCTGGGCGAGTGTGGTCTGCCGGTGGTGCGTCAGACCTACATGTTCCGCTCGCGGCGGGCCGAGCGGTTGTACCTGACGCTGTCGGCACGGGGGGGTCGCGCCGGGTGGAACGCGGCCGCGGTGCTCTCACCGGTCGTCGCCCTATCCGACCGGTGTAACCCGGACGGCAGCGGAAGCGTCGTGCTGACCCACGCCCGCCGGAGCGGCCCGCTCTGACGGTCGGGCTCTGACGGTCGGGCTCTGACGGTCGGGCTCTGACGGTCGGGCTCTGACGGTCGGGCTCTGACGGGCACCGCCGGCAGGCGTACCACGCAAGGGCCACCGTGGCGATGCCGACGCTCCTGCCCGGACAGTGACATTATTGACCATTTGGGGGTGGTTCTCGCCGTGCGGATCGGATTCCTCGTTGACCAGATGTTGGCGCCGGTTCCGGGCGGTACCGGGCGGTACTCCGCGGAGCTTGCCGCCGCGCTCGCTCGGCTCGCCCGGCCGGGCGACGCCGTGATCAGCTGGTGCGCCTGGCGGCCGGAACGAGAAGCGGACGCCGGGACCATGGCGGGTGTACTCGGTCCCATCCGGCTGCCGCTGCCCCGCCGGGGTCTTGCCGCCGCCTGGCTGCGCGGCCACGGGCCGGTGCCGACGGGTGTGGACATCGTCCACGCGCCCACCCTGCTCGTCCCGCCTCGCCGACGTGGGGTTCCGCTGATCGTCACGATCCACGATGCCGTGCCGTGGACCCATCCGCAGACCCTGACCCCGCACGGGGCCCGCTGGCACCGCCGGATGGGCCTGCGGGCGGCCCGTCACGCCGACGCCGTGATCGTCCCGACCAGGGCTGTCGCCGCCGACATCCAGGCGCATCTGACGATCCCGGACGACCGGCTGCATGTCATCGGTGAGGGGGTGGCTGAGGCGGTGACGACCGTCCCGGTGGATGCCGACGCCCGCGCCATCCGCCTCGGGCTGCCAGCCGGTGGGTACCTGCTCACCCTGGCCACACTTGAGCCGCGCAAGGGTCTGGACACGGCGCTTGCGGCGCTGCGTGAGCCCGCCGCGCCCGACCTGCCGCTGGTGCACGTCGGTTCACCGGGCTGGGGCGGGCTGGACCTGCGTACCGAGGCGGCCCGCCTGGGCCTGGACGTGACCCGGTTGCGGCTGCTGGGACGTATCGACGACGCGGACCTGGCGGTGGTCCTGTCGCGGGCGACCGGCCTGCTGGCGCCGAGCAGGTCTGAGGGCTTCGGGCTGCCGGTCATCGAGGCGATGGCGCACGGCGTCCCCGTGGTCGTCTCCGACATCCCCGCGTTGGTGGAGGTCGGGGGGGACGCCGTCGTGACCGTGCCGGTCGGCGACCCGGCCGCTCTCGCCGCCGCCGCCGCGTCCGTTGCCGGGGATGAGGGGTTGCGCAGCCGGCTGTCCGCGCGTGGACGAGCGAGAGCGGCGGCATTTACCTGGAATGAGGCAGCGGAGGCGGTCTGGTCCCTCTACCGTCGAGTTACCGGCTCCCGAGCCTTCTCAGCCGGGTGACTACCAACGATCGGGGGCGGGCGTAGTCTTGCGAACGGGCCAAAGGCGGCGCGACCATCGGGTTCCCGGTGGATCGCGGGTTGCGATCCACTCGGCACGCTTCTCGCGCGGCTTGCGGTCCCAAGGAACCTAGCGGTGGTAAAAACGCCGCCAGTCGGAAGGAGCGCCGTGTCTCCCCGGGTGCTGGTCGACGCCACCGCGGTTCCAGCTGATCGCGGCGGCGTCGGTCGTTATGTCGACGGGCTGGTAGCGGCGTTGGACGCAGCCGGCGCCGACATGGCACTGGTGTGTCAGCGGTCCGATCACGAGCGTTACAGCCGGATGGCCCCGAACGCGACCGTTCTGCCCGGACCGGCGGCGATTGCTCACCGGCCGGCCCGTCTCGCCTGGGAGCAGACCGGGTTGCCGCTCGTCGCGCACCAGGTCGGGGCACAGGTCATCCATTCGCCGCACTACACGATGCCGCTGCGCACCTCCCAGCCCGTGTGCGTCACCATCCACGATGTCACGTTCTTCACAGAGCCGGAGATGCACACGGCCGTGAAGGGGACGTTCTTCCGGTCGGCGATGCGAACCGCCGTGCGTAAGTCGAAGAGGATCATCGTTCCGTCCAAGGCCACCCGGGACGAGCTCATCCGGGTCCTTGACGGCGACTCGACCGCGACCGATGTCGCGTACCACGGTGTGGACACCTCCACGTTCCACCCGCCGACCGAGGAGGACAAGCGCCGGGTGCGCCTGCGCCTCGGCCTGGGCGACAGTCGCTACGTCGCCTTCCTCGGCATGTTGGAGCCCCGCAAGAACGTGCCCAACCTGATCCGTGGCTGGGCCGAGGCCGTCCACGGCCGTGCGGACCCGCCCGCACTGGTGCTCGCAGGTGGGTCGGGCTGGGATGACGCGGTGGACGCCGCGGTCGCCGTGGTCCCCACGCACCTGAAGGTCATCCGTCCTGGCTATCTGCGGTTCTCCGATCTTCCCGGTTATCTGGGTGGCGCGTTGCTGGTTGCCTACCCGTCCCACGGGGAAGGTTTCGGGTTGCCGGTGCTGGAGGCGATGGCCTGCGGTGTTCCGGTGCTGACGACACCGCGGCTCTCGCTGCCCGAGGTGGGCGGTGACGCGGTCGCGTACACCCAGCCGGACATCGACTCGATATCCCGTGAGATGGCCGCGCTGCTCGACGACCCCGCGCGGCGCAGGTCCCTGGCGCAGGCCGGGCTGGCCCGCGCCAGGGAGTTCACCTGGGCGGCGAGCGCCGAGGCACACCTGGCGAGCTACGCGCGGGCCGCGGTCGAGGCGTGACCTGAGGCGGCCCGGCCCGGGGCGGATCGACCCGATACCCCGCCCGGGACCCGGTCTGGAACGGCCTGGGACGGCCTGGGACGGCCTGGCCTGAAGTTCGGCAACAGGTACGTCGAAGGCGTCCCGGCCGGGCGCGCTACGTTCTGACCCACATAGGAGCGAACGGGCAGGGACGAAGAGGGCGGGTTGGTGAGCGTACAAGACGGGGGAGCCCCGACACGGCCACAGGAGCAGCAAAGCGGGCGGCAGGGTCTCGCGGACGTATTGCCGCAGCTGCGTGTCGTGGTCGTCACATACCACTCGGGCGAGGTGCTGGGCCCCTTCATGGACTCCCTGGCCAAGGCCACGTCGCGTCCGTACGAGGTGGTCATCGTCGACAACTCGCCGATGATGGACGCGGGCACGACAGCCGCGGCCGGGCGTCCCGGGGCGCGACTGCTGCGCACCGGACGCAATCTCGGCTACGGGACGGCGGCGAACAGAGGCGCGGTCAACGCTGGTACGCCGTGGCTGGTTGTGGCCAATGCCGACATCGCGTTCATGCCGGGATCGCTCGACGAGCTGCTGGACGCATCCGACCGCTGGCCGGGGGCCGGCGCTTTCGGCCCGGCGATCACGAACCCCGGCGGTGTGCTCTACCCGTCCGCCCGGGATCTTCCCTCACTGGGGCGGGGGATCGGGCATGCCCTGCTCGGTTGGTGCTGGCCGACGAACCCGTGGACGACCGCCTACCGCCGGGAACACACGGTGCCGGTCGAGACGACCGCCGGCTGGCTGTCCGGATCGTGCCAGGTACTGCGGCGCCAGGCGTTCGAGGCGGTCGACGGGTTCGACGAGACGTACTTCATGTTCATGGAGGACGTGGACCTGGGCCGGCGGCTCGGGCTGGCCGGCTGGCAGCTGGTCTACGTGCCGACCGCGGTCGTGGAACATCTGGGTGGCCACTCGACGAAGCGCACCTCACGCCGGATGGTGATCGCGCATCACCGCAGCATGCTCCGTTACCTGTCCCGGCAGTACGCGGCACCGCGCTACCTGCCGCTGCGGGTCCTTCTCGGGCTGGGGCTGGGGCTTCGCCTGCTGGTGGCCCTCGTCCTCGCCACCGACAGTGCCGGTGCCCGGGCGACCCGGTCCGCCGACGTCCTCCCGCGCGGTAGGCGGGCCTGACGGTTCCCTCACCGGGGAGATGATCCGGGTCCGACCGGTCATCGAGGGGGGATGAGCTCGCCCAGTCGACCGGCCACGACAGAGATCATGGCGCTGGTCAGGCGAGGTGCCGCGGTCACCTCGTCCACGATGGCTCGCACCCGGTCGGCCCGAGCACCGGTGGTGATCCGGTCGATCGCCGCGTCCATGTCGAACTCGGGTGTCGCCATGGCCGCCTCGGTCAGCTCCGACCGGCTGCGCGCGACGTCCGCCCGCAGGGATGCGGCGGCCATGTGTTCCCAGTGGGACTGGCCGGGCAGCTGCGCGCTGCGGCCGATGAGGTGCGCCAGGCCGAGGCGCCCGAGCCCCAGCCTGGTTCCGATGGCGATGTGGGCGTAGAGCACGTCGGTCGGCTCAAGGTCGTTACGCAGGGCAACGTCGACGATGTCGAGGGCCGGGCTCATCGCCTCCAGCCAGGCGACGCGCTCCGCAAGCTGCCCGGACAGGCCACGCTCGTACAGCTGTTCGGCCAGTTGCAGGATGCCGGTCAGCTCCTGCTCCGACCCGGCGGTGGCCAGCACGGTCGGCAGAGCCGCGGTCACCTCCCGCATCCCGTCGGCGTAGCGGGTGGTTTCGGCGGCGATGTTCAGCGGCGTCCGCCGTGCCCGCAGCAGCCACAGCGCGGACTCCTCCTGGACGAAATGGCAGTGCAGCAACGCATCCGGTGCCGGGTCGGTGGAACCCACCGTCGGGCGTCCCCGGCTGCCCTCCCCGAGGCAGTGCGCGTCCAGCGCATCCCAGATGTCGGTGAGGCCGAGCAGATCCCGGGTGATGATGAACGCCCGGATGCTCTGGACCGTGTCCGCGCCGGTCAGTTCCCGGAGGCGGTAGAGGAAGCCGGCACCGACCCGGTCGATGATCGAGTTGGTGAGCTGTGATGCGACGATCTCCCGGCGCAGCGGGTGGCGGTCGAAGTGTTCGCGGACCATCACGGGCAGGCATGTCGGCAGGTAGGCGTCCAGCGCGGGGGCGAGGACCGGCTCGTCGGGAAGATCGGATTCCAGCAGTGCTCGGGAGACCGTCCGTTTTGCGTAGGCGTGCAGGATGGCGATCTCCGGCCGGGTGAAGGTGTGTCCCCTCGCGACGCGGTCACGCAGCTCGTCGGTGTCGGGGAGGGTCTCGACGTCCGGGTCGAGATCGCCGGTCTCGAGGAGGTGGTCGATGAACTGAACGAGGCCGTCGACCGTGGCCATGGCATGGCGTTCGGCGGCGCTCAGGGCCAGGGCCTGGCGGGCGGAGCCGGCGAGGACCGTGCGCACGACATCCTCGGTCGCCGCGGCCAGCAGCCGCACGCGTTCGTCCCGGTCGATCACCCCCTTCTCGACGGCCAGATCGAGGCCGATTTTGATGTTGACTTCGCGGTCGGAGCAGTCGACACCGGCGGAGTTGTCCACGAAGTCGGTGTTGCAGCGCCCGCCGCCGAGCGCGAACTCGACCCGGGCGGCATCGGTGAGTCCGAGGTTGCCGCCCTCGGCCACCACCCGGCACCGCAGACTGCGGGCGTCGACCCGCATCCCGTCCCGAGCCTTGTCCCCGACCGAGGCGTGATCCTGCGTGCTCGCCTTCACCCAGGTGCCGATGCCTCCGTTCCACAGCAGGTCGACCGGCGCCCGCAGCACGGCCCGGACAAGGGCGTCAGCGGGCAGTGTGTCCTCGCCGACGCCGAGCAGCTCCCGCGCTCCGTCGGTCAGCTCGATCTGCTTGGCCGACAGTGGGAACACACCCCCGCCGGGGGACAGCACCGTCCGGTTGTAGTCGTCCCAACTGCTGGCGGGCAACGCGGCGAGCCGACGGCGTTCGGCGAACGAACGAGCCGGGTCCGGGTCGGGGTCGAGAAAGATGTGACGATGATCGAACGCGGCGACCAGGCGCAGATGGCTGGAGCGCAGCATCCCATTGCCGAAGACGTCCCCGGACATGTCGCCGATACCGACGGCGGTGAGCGGCTCATGGTCGGCGTCGACGCCGATTTCGGCGAAGTGACGGCGGACCGACTCCCACGCGCCGCGGGCGGTGATGCCCAGCGCCTTGTGGTCGTATCCGGTCCGCCCACCCGAGGCGAAGGCGTCGCCGAGCCAGTAGCCGCTGCGGGTGGCGACCGCGTTGGCCAGGTCGGAGAAGCGGGCCGTGCCCTTGTCCGCGGCGACGACGAGGTAGCTGTCGGGGCCGTCATGGCAGACCATCCCGGGTCTTCCACGGGCCTCATCGCCGACCCGGTTGTCGACGAGCGCCAGCAGTGCCCGCATGAACTCCGCATAGCAGGACCGGGCCTGCACACCCAGCTCGCCAGGATCGGACGGCGGACGGCGCAGCACGAACCCGCCCTTGGCGCCGTCCGGCACGATGATGGCGTTCTTGACCCGCTGGGCCTTCATCAGGCCGAGGATCTCGGTGCGCAGGTCCTCCTTGCGGTCGGACCATCGGATACCGCCACGGGCCAGGCGGGCGCCGCGAAGGTGCACCGCGTCGAACCGCCCGGTACTGACGAAGGTCTCGGCTTCCGGTACGGGCGGCGGCAGCCACGCCAGCCCGGTCGAAGCAATCTTGATGGCGAGCGGGTCCCCGGTCCCGTCGGTGTCCGCGGACGGTTCGGCCGGCGGGTAGAACGTCGTCCGGACGACCGAGAGGACGAGGTCCCGCAGCCGGCGGAGCACGGCGTCGTCGTTGATGCCCGTCACATGTCCCAGCGCGTCCTCAAGCCGCGCGCACAGTCGCGCGGTCTCCGTCGGGCTGGCCCGCGACGGGTCCATCCGGGCGTGGAACAGCGCCACCAGGTCGTGCGCATAGGACGGATTGGCGGTCAGGACCCGGTGTGCGTAGCCGGTACCCAGCGACGTTCCCGCGAGACGGAGGTAACGGAACATCGCCCGCAGCAACCCGACCTCCCCGGCGGTGAGCCCGGCGGTGAGCACCAGCGCGTCGAGGCTGTCGCTGTCGACGTCTCCGCGGGCCAGCCCGGCCAGGACGTCGCGCAGCCCGTCCATCTGGCGGATCGCCGCGTCGGCCAGTTCCGAGGCTGTGACCACGTGGTACTCGTCCACGCTGACCGCATCACCGGCAGGGTCCGCATGGCCGGGCAGCGAGCGGTGGGTCACCGCTCGCAGACCGAGGTTGGTCAGGACCGGCACGACGTCGGCGATGGGGGGTCCGTAGGCATGCCAGGCGAGCCACACGATGAGCGTGGTGTGCGGGTCGTCGGTCAGTGCGGCGGCAAAGCCGGGATCCCCGTCCCGGGCCAGCCCGGCCAGGGCTGCTTCGACGCCCGAACGGACGCCGTCGTAGGAGGCCCGGTAACCGCCGGGCGACTGGCGTACCACCCGTCCAGCATCGCCCAGAAGCGTTCGCCGACGCACGCCGGCAACCTGGGCGCAGTCCCTGACCTGCTCATATGCCTAGATGTCCGCAACGCGACGTCGCCGTAGTCCGCCCGCCTTGCTCCTGGGAGGGTGGTGCCTCTGCCACACTGACGCGCCATGGACGCTGTGATGCTGGTCGGGGGACAGGGAAGTCGCCTGCGGCCATTGACGATGTCAGCACCGAAACCGATGCTTCCGGTCGCCGGTGTACCGGTAACCGCCCATATGCTTGCCCGTGCGCGTGATGCCGGGATCACCCGCGTCGTTCTCGCGACGTCATACCGGGCCGAGGTCTTCGAGGACTACTTCGGGGACGGCTCCGCGCACGGCCTGGAACTTGAGTACGTAACCGAGACCGAACCGCTGGGAACCGGCGGCGCGATCCGCAATGTCGCGCCGAAACTGCGCGGCGGTCCCGATGACCCGATCGTCATCTTCAACGGTGACATTCTGTCGGGCCTGGACATCGCCGCGCTGGTCCGGCGGCACCAGCAGACCGGCGCGGCCGTCACCCTGCACCTGACCGAGGTCGGCGATCCACGGGCGTTCGGTGTCGTCCCCACCGACGCCGACGGGCGGGTCACGCAGTTCCTGGAGAAGACCCCCGATCCGCCGACCAACCGCATCAACGCCGGTTGTTACGTCTTCCGCCGATCCGTGATCGACGAGATTCCGGCCGGCCGTCCGGTCTCGGTCGAGCGTGAGATCTTCCCGGGGATGTTGGCGGCCGGCACCCTCGTGGTCGGTTATGTGGACAGCACCTACTGGCTCGATCTCGGAACCCCCGATGCGTTCGTTCAGGGTTCACGGGATCTGGTCACCGGGCGGATCGGGTCCTCGGCGCTGCCGGGACCGGTGGGTGACTGGCTGGTACTGCCGGACGCGACGGTCGCCACCGACGCCAAGCTCGGCGGAGGATCGGTGGTGGGAGTCGGCGCGGTGGTGGGTGACGGCGCCACGATCGACGGTTCGGTGATCTTCGACGGTGCTGTCATCGGCGAGGGCGCCGTGGTGCGCGCTTCGGTGGTGGGGGCCGGCGCCGTCATCGGCGCCGGGGTGGCACTCGACGGGGTCGTCGTGGGTGACGGTGCGCGGATCGACCCGGACAACGAACTGCGGGCCGGCGCTCGGGTGTTCCCCGGCGCGGTCCTGGGCGCGGGCGCCATCCGTTTCAGTTCCGATCGCGGCTGAAGACAGCGGCTCGCCAGGGCCGCCCACCGTGGGCGGCCCTGGCGGAGCGGTGCCCTATGGGGCGGTGGTTGCGGTACCCGCGGTCGACCCTGCCGTGTCGGTGCTTCCCGCGGTGCTTCCCGCGGTGCTTCCCGCGATGGTCGGACTCAGGTTGAGAGAGCCACCCGAGGCACCCGACTCGGATGCGGTCGGGGAGTCCCAGGCCGCGCCGGTGGGACCGGGGTTGGCGTAGGTCTTCACGAACTCCTTGATGGCCACCTCGGACACGGTGGTGCACCGCTGGGTGCGGTCCCACGCGGTCAGTACGAAGTGCCTGTCGGACGGGAAGTCGCCGCGCTGCCAGGGGACGGCGATGAACCGGTCACCGGCGGTGTCGGCGGCGGTCCGCAGTGCGGCGACCTGGTCGTCGGAGAGCTTCGGGTCGTACCAACCGATGATGAAACCGTGCTCCAGGTTGTGGACGGCCCGTTCGACCCGCAGGTTGGGGATGCGCTCGTAGAAGCGGTAGGCATCCGGCAACGGATCGGAGTCGTGATTACCCGACGACGGCGGGGCCTGATCGTAGTCGACGGTCTGGTTGGCGGCGACATGGGTGTTGCCCCGCGACGCGTCGTTGACGACCCCGGTGCACCCGGCGGCAGCAGCAGCGGCGCTTGCCCGGGTGACGTAGCCGACCGCGTGGGTCTTGTTCTCCGAGCTCTTCTGGAGAACGGCATAGATCACGATGCCGGCCAGCAGCGCGACGGCGACCAGGCCGCTGGTACCGTAGATCAGCAGGGAACGTCGCCGTTCCCCACGTCGCTGTTCGCGCCGGAGCTCCTCCAGCCGAGCGTTGCGGTCCGCGCTCTTTTTGCCCACGGCGCACGATTCTATGGAGTGTCGAACACCGTCCGGCGGGCCGGTCGTCCTTTCGGCCTACCGCGTTATAACGAACGCGGCGACGTCGTGGGCCGGGCGGTCCGCGGGTGGGCGGGCCGGATGGCCGATTCCCAGCGCCCCCATGGGCTGCCAGCTATCGGGCAGCTGCAGGGCCGCACGGACCACGTCCGGGCAGAACAGGGTGCTTGACACCCAGCAGGAGCCGAGGCCGTCCGCGGCCAGACAGACCAGCATGTTCTGTACGCCGGCACCGACGGCGACCAGGAACATGCGTTCCTCGGCGGCGGCCCGCCGGCTGTCCGGGTAGGCGTGGGCGCCGTCCGCGACCAGGCACGGGACGACGAGGACGGGGGCGTGGCGCAGCACGTTTCCGCGTCCGAGCCGCCGCGCGACCGCAGCCTCGTCGAAGCCGTCGCCGCGCAGGTCCGCAGCCCAGGCCTCGGCCATCGCGTCGAGCAGCTGGTCGCGGGTATCGGTCACAACCACGAATCGCCACGGGATGGTGTGGTGCGGGGCCGGTGCGGTCAACGCCGCGGCGAACGCACGTTGCAGGGCCGCCGGGTCCACCGGTTGGTCGCTGAACTCGCGGACGGTTCGCCGTGCGGTCACCGCCGACCGCGCTGCCTCGGTGGTCCCGAGCCGGAACATGTCCTCGGACGCCGGGCGCACCAACGCACGGACACCGCGGCCGTCGTCGGGCAGCGTCCGCAGGCCGCGGACGAGTGCCACCGGCACGCCCGACAGCTTCCCCTTGACGAGGTCGGCGGCGGCGGCCAGCTCGTCCGCCTCGGCGATCTCGGTCATGCCCAGTTCGTTGCCGTAGGGGTCGACCTCGCCGATGTGGCTTCGCAGTGCGGCCATGCCCGCCACGCCGATCGCATGGTCGGTCAGACCGGTTCGCCACGGCCGGCCCGCGGTGTCGCTGACGACGACGGCCACCGCCACACCGAGCCGAGCCCGCAGGCCGTCGACCAGCGCCCGCGCGCTCGCGTCCGGGTCGAGGGGCAGCAGGGCGATCTCGTCCTTGAGCACGTTGGAAGCGTCCACCCCGGCGCTGGCGAGCACGAACCCGTGGCGGGTCTCGACGATGCGGGTCGCCCCCCGTTCGGCCACCACGCGGACGGTCTCGGCGTCGATGGCGGCAAGCCGGGCTGTTTCGCGGTCGTCTTCGACGCGGATCAGACGGCCTTCCGCCTTCGAGACGATTTTCGACGTGACGACGAGGACGTCGCCGTCGCGCAGCGCGATGCCACTGTCCGCCAACGCGGTCGCGATCATCGAGGTCAGGTCGTCGCCCGCGCGGACCTCGTCGATCCCGGGAACGGCGGTGATCTCCAACGTCTCAGACACCGGCGAGCTCCAGTGCGGCCCGCACGATCTGGGCGGTGGCCGCGACGTCGGTCATCAGCAGCGGGCGGGCCTTCACGGTGACGCCCGGGACCTCCGTACCGGTGTCGACGGTGTCGACCAGCCAGCCGTCGAGGATTCCTCCGCCGGCCGGGGATGCGCCGCGGGCCCCGTAGTGGGCCCCGACCGCCCCCGCCGTGGTGGCCACTCCGATCGCGGTGAGGCACGCGTCCGCCATCCCCCGCACCGGCGCGCCCCCGATGATCGGTGAGACGCCGACGACCGGCGCGGGGGTGTGCGCCAGCGCCTCGCGAAGCCCTGGGACGGAGAGGATCGTCCCGATGGACACCACCGGATTCGACGGTGGGAGCAGTACGACGTCGGCCTCGGCGAGTGCATCGAGTACCCCGGGTGCGGGCAGCGCGGTTTCGGCGCCCACCGAGAGGATCGCCCCGGCCGGGGTGGCGGCCCGCATCCGCAGCCACCATTCCTGGAAGTGGACGGCGCGGCGGCCCTCGTCGGTTTCGACGACGACGTGGGTCTCGACACGTTCGTTACTCATCGGCAGCAGGCGTACTGCGGGTTTCCAACGTTCGCACAGTGCCGCCGTGACGTCGGTGAGGGAGTAGCCGGCAGCGAGCATCTGGGTGCGGACGAGATGGGTGGCAAGGTCGCGGTCGCCGAGCCCGAACCATGCGGGGCCGACGCCGTAGGTTGCCAGCTCCTCGGCCACGGTGAACGTCTCATGGTGGCGACCCCAGCCGCGGTCGGGCGAGATACCGCCACCGAGCGTGTACATAACGGTGTCGAGGTCGGGACAGATCCGCAGGCCGTGCAGGGTGATGTCATCGCCGGTGTTACCGATCACCGTGATTTCGGCGGTGGGCAACGCGGCCTTCACCCCGAGCAGGAAGCGGGCCCCGCCGATACCGCCCGCGAGCGCTGTGACCTTCACATCTCGTCATCCTGTCACCGGCTGGCCCAACCCGCGCGGCGTTGCCGAAAGTAGTCATCCGGCACCGGGAGCCGTCTTCGGTGGTGAACGCTCAGGACGAGGCGGTGGCCTCGGTCGGTTCCTGCGGTCGTTGAGCTGCGAACGCGGCCAGCAGGTAGCGCACGAGACCACTGGTCGGCCGCGCGGGAGCCGGGTTGGCCAACCCGCCTTCGATGGTGGCGACGACCGCGTCCGCGGCAATGTCGCGGTCCGGCCCGGTGGCATGGTCCGCGACGGCGGCCAGGGCCAGATCGTGGAGCCAGGAGTGCAGCCGTTCGTGGTACTCCATGACCGTCGGCGAGTGCGGTGCGCGTTCGGCCACACATGGGTGCAGGGATCGACGGCGTTCGACCGAGTCCAGAGCGGCGAACAGCTTCTGCGTCGGATCGCCGTCGAACTCCTCGATCCGGTCGACCTCGCCGTCGAGGAGCCGGTTGAGGACGGCGGCGAAGGCATGGTCCTTTGATCGGAAATACCAGTAGACCGAACCCGGCTCGATGCCCGCGGCGCGGGCGATTTCCGCGATGGAGGTGGCGGCAAAGCCCCGGGCGAGGAACTGCTGTTCGGCGACGGCCAGCAGTGCGTCTATTCGCTCCTCGCGCGGGACCTCCTGGCGGTTACGCGGCACCTGATCAGCCTAACGACCACGGTGCCCGCCGGTCGCGTGAAGGCGAGCGGACGTGAAGGTGAGCGGATAGTTCGTACACGGCCGATGTCAAGGGTTTGACGTCAGGGGCTGGCGGCGGACGCGCTCAATGGCGGGCATTTTATAATAAATAGGTAATTAATATTACTAGAAGAAAAAGATCACTTCTTCATGTCGTATCTCTTGATTCTGCGTAGAGAGAGTGGTGAGACTGGGACTGCCCGTTCGATACGAGAGAAGGACGGTCCATGTACGAGATCGTTGCGAAGCCTCCGCCCATGGCGACCCACAGCCTCGACGCTCTCACCGGAACTCTTGCCCGAGCGCTGGCGGGTGCCCGCCACCCGCAGGTTGAGGCGGCAAGGCGTGCGCAGTTGCGTCGGACGGTCGGCGGGTCCCCGATGCCGGGTGACGCCGCGGCATCCCGGCATTGCGACAGACTCGCGTCCCGATGTCGGAGATACCACACGCTCGGTGTCGTCGGTCGGCTCCGCTCCACCGCAGCCCGCTGACACCTCCAGGTAGCCCCGGCCCGCGTCCGTGGCAGGCGATCTCGTGCGCATGGTGCGGCACTGCGGGAGCCTGGGGATACCGCGAGACGCTGTAGTCCCTGTCGGGTGGCGGGAGCTCGGCGACCGGGCGGATGTTCTCCGGGCACGGTCCATATCTGATTCATTGGATTCAGGTGGGTAGATGACGAGATCGCGGGAGTCCGCGGCCGGCTCGACCGGCGCCACGAGCAGCGCCGTATCGCCGGCACGGCCCGGTGCCCAGGTGCCGCCCGGTGCGGCGGCGCTGCGGCGCGCGCTGCGGCGGGCCCGCGACGGAGCGATCCTCGACGCGGTGGAAGCCGCTGTCCTGATGGCTGCCCGCGGGGACGATCTTGTGGATCTGTCCTCGTCGGCTGCTCGGGCGCGGGACGCGGGCCTTCGCTCGGCCGGCCGCCCGGAGACGATCACCTACTCGCCGAAGGTGTTCATCCCGCTGACTCGGTTGTGCCGGGACAGGTGCCACTACTGCACCTTCGCGACGGTCCCGCACCGGCTGCCCGCGCCCTACCTGAACCTCGATGAGGTCGTCGACATAGCCCGACGGGGCGCGGTGGCCGGCTGCGCGGAGGCGTTGTTCACCCTGGGTGATCGTCCGGAGGATCGCTGGCCCGCGGCGCGTGAGTGGCTGGACGCCCATGGCTACGACTCGACCGTCGGCTACCTGCGGGCGGCGGCCATCGCCGTCCTCGAGGAGACGGGGCTGTTGCCGCACCTGAACCCCGGGGTGCTGTCGTGGGAGGAGCTGGCCCGGCTCAAACCGGTCGCCCCGTCCATGGGGATGATGTTGGAGACAACCGCGACCAGGCTGTGGTCGACCCCGGGCGGGGCGCACCACGGCTCGCCCGACAAGGAGCCGGCACTCCGGCTGCGGGTGCTGGAGGACGCGGGCCGGCTGGCCGTCCCGTTCACCACCGGCCTGCTGCTGGGGATCGGCGAGACCCGTCTTGAGCGGGCGGAGACCCTGTTCGCGATCAGGGGGGTGGCCCGACGCTACGGCGGCATCCAGGAGGTGATCGTCCAGAACTTCCGGGCCAAGGACGACACGGCGATGCGCGACGCACCTGACGTCGGGGCCGAGGAGCTCGCCGCAACGGTGGCGGTCGCCCGGCTTGTCCTCGGCCCGTCCGTCCGGGTGCAGGCACCGCCGAACCTGGTCGACGTCGAGGAATGCGTGTTGCTGCTGGCCGCGGGCATCGACGACTGGGGCGGGGTGTCGCCGGTGACACCCGACCACGTCAATCCGGAACGTCCCTGGCCGGCGGTCGAGACCCTGACCGCGGTCACCGCGGCGGCCGGCTTCACGCTGCGGGCGCGCCTGACCGCCTACCCGCCATACCTGGACGAGCCCTGGCTGGATCCCCGGCTGCGACCGCACGTGGACGGGCTGGCCGGCCCGGACGGTCTACTGCTCCCGGGAGCGGCCGCGACAGGCCGCCCGTGGCAGGAACCGGACGGCGGCCTCGGTGACAGCGGCCGGATCGACCTGCAGGCGGCCATCGACGTCTCCGGTCGCCGGGCCGACCGCCGGGCCGACTTCGCCTCCGTCTACGGCGACTGGGACGTCCTGCGCGAGCAGGTCAGCGCTGCCGGTACGGGCGCGGACGGAGTTGTCGGCACAGGGTCGCGGGCGGCGACCGCGGCGACCCCGGCGACCCCGGCGACCCCGACGACCGGGGGAGCGGGAGCGGACGGTGGCGCGTCCCGTCCGGACGCGAGCTCGGTGCGGCATCACCTGGACGCCGCCGAGCGGGCCGCGTTGCGCCATGCCACCCGTGACCCCGCGGCCATCACCGACGCGGATGCGCTCGTGCTGTTCGGTGCGTCCGGGGCGGCGCTGGAGGAGCTCTGCCGGCTCGCGGACGACCTGCGGCGGGACGTGGTCGGTGACGACGTCACCTACGTCGTCAACAGGAACATCAACTTCACGAATGTCTGCTACACGGGGTGCCGGTTCTGCGCGTTCGCGCAACGTCGTAACGACGCTGACGCCTTCACGCTCTCCCAGCAGGAGGTCGGTGTCAGAGCCGAGCAGGCGTGGGCGGTCGGCGCGACCGAGATCTGCATGCAGGGTGGCATCCACCCGGACCTGCCCGGGACGGCCTACTTCGAGCTGGCCCGCGAGATCAAGCGTCGAGTGCCCGGGCTGCACCTGCATGCCTACTCCCCGATGGAGGTCGTCAACGGGGCGACCCGGACCGGCCTGTCCGTACGGGACTGGCTGACCGCCGCTCGTGAGGCCGGCGTCGACTCGATCCCGGGAACGGCCGCGGAGATCCTGGACGACGACGTGCGCTGGGTGCTGACCAAGGGTAAGCTGCCGACCTCCAGCTGGGTGGAGATCATCACCACCGCCCATGAGGTGGGTCTGCGATCGTCCGCCACGATGATGTACGGGCATGTGGACACGCCGGTCCACTGGTTGGCCCACCTGCGGTTGCTGCGTCGTATCCAGGAGTCGACGGGTGGGTTCACCGAGTTCGTGGCGTTGCCGTTCGTCCACCACAGTTCACCGATCTACCTGGCGGGGGTGGCCCGGCCGGGTCCGACCGTCCAGGAGAACCGGGTGGTGCACGCGATGGCCCGACTGCTCCTGCACGGCATGATCGACAACATTCAGTGCTCATGGGTGAAGCTCGGGTCGGACGGCTGCCACCAGGTCCTGCGCGGTGGCGTCAACGATGTCGGCGGCACGCTCATGGAGGAGACGATCAGCCGGATGGCCGGTTCCCGGCATGGGTCGGCCCGGTCCATCGCGGAGCTTGAGGTACTGGCCGCCGGCGTGGGTCGGCCCGCGCGCCAACGTACGACGACCTATGGCACCGTGTCGGCGGAGCGGTTCGCCGCCGCCCGTGCCAACAGCGGCGAGCCGGACGGTGTGGTCCCGGCCGATGGTGTGTTTCGGGAAGATGACGGTGTCCGACAGGGTGTCGCGCGGCGGGCCCTTCCGATCATCTCCTGACGGGTCCTGAGTCCCGACCCTGACAGGGTCGGTCCGCTGATCGACGATCCCCGAGGACAATGGTGCTCGGGGATCGCAACCGGTATGTCGGTTCGACGGCTGGTTCCTTCACCGGACAGAACAGGCCCAGGCAGGCACTGAAGACCGATCCGATCGGATCCGGCGGGGCGGATGCGTGCCTGCGCCTTCGGCGTCCGCGTGGTGTTCCAGTCAGGTCGGTCGTGATCTCGCTGTGCGGCGTCGGCGCTCCGAGTGATGGTGAAGCTCGTCGGTGACGCTTCGTGTGACCATTTACACTAATTCTGGTGGATGGGAGGAGATGTCATGAGAAGGACAGTGCATGCCAACTTTACACGATTTCGCACAGTAAAATGGCCTGGTCAGAGGCCCCGAAGAGCTTCCATGTATTGCCCAGAGAAGCGAGCGGGGACCCTCTGTAACGGCATCTCGCTACCGTGAGCTATTGTCTGATCGCTGGTTGTAGAGGATGTTGCGCTGGTGGGGTTGACGTCGCCGTCTTCGGCGCGTGTAATTACCGGCGTGTCATTTCCCCCGCCGGTGGGGATGGTGCGGTAAAGCGCCCGCCCGACCGGTGTGGACACCAGTCACCTGCGCGCCGGCGCCCGGGGGGTGGCCGACCGCACCGCGACGGGTCTGGAGGAGTCCACATGGAGCGCACCGACGCGGGCGTCCACATCGTCCTTGCCGAAACACACCGGCCACGCACCGGGCTGTCCGCACGGACGGCCGTTGATGGGCGGCCGGGGCAGCCGGCCCCTTACCGCCATGCCGGTAGGGAGCTGACCGCCGCCGACTTCGACGTCGATTTCGACGATGACGTCGACCTTGACGACGAGTCGGACGAACCGGAGTCAGGGCCGGCCGCGAACGGGCTGCGTCCCGACGGGGCAACGGCCGCCGGACCCCACTGCGATGACCTGGCCAATGTCATCGATCTTGGTCTCGACGACGTTTTTGCTGACCCTCCGGAGTGGCAGGAGCGTGCGCTGTGCGCCCAGACCGATCCGGAGGCGTTCTTCCCGGAGAAGGGTGGGTCGACCCGCGAAGCCAAACGCATCTGCTCGGGCTGCGAGGTCCGGAACGAGTGCCTGGAGTACGCACTCGAAAAGGACGAACGGTTCGGGATCTGGGGCGGGATGTCGGAGCGGGAACGGCGCAGGCTGCGCCGCCGGGCGGTCTGAGGGCCTCGGGAGAGCTCGCGGGCGGGCATCCACCGCGTGACGACAACTCGGTCATCCGCCACAGGTGTTCCACCCGAACACACCTCTGGCCTGCCGGAAACAGGCCGCCCTGCGATGGGGCTCACGGCCATCGGGGACGTCCATCCCCCGGCCTGCCTCGCCTCGAACAACGCGGGGGATGTGATCCGTGACCGACGTGAGGTGGTCGCGGTCGTGGTCGTCGCCGAACCGGCGTTCGACCCCGGTGGGTGGCTGATCGACCCGAAGGACCGGCTGGCAGAGACGGTGGGAGCCCTGGGTCGGCAGACTCGCCTGCCCGACCGGGTGGTTCTGGTGGATGTGGGCGGGAGGCTGCCCGGCGGTGCGCGGGTGGCGGCCGGTCCCGCGATGGTGGTCCGTACGGTCCCGGCCGGGACCAGTTTCGGGGCAGCCGTGGTCGCGGGCCTTGCGCACCAGCGCACGCCTGCCTCGGACGGCTTCCTGTGGCTGTTACACGACGGTTCGGTACCGGCCCCCGACACGCTCGAACGGCTGTTGACCTACGCGGAACTGGACCGGAGCGCCGCCGTGCTCGGCCCGAAGGTCCTTGACCGGGACGACCCGCCCATGGTCGTCGAAGTCGGGGTCAGCATCGACGCGGCCGGACGCCGGGTGACCGGGATCAGCCCGGGTGAGGTCGACCGTGGGCAGCATGATGCCGTCCGGGATGTCCTTGCGGTCGCTACGGCGGGTGCGCTCGTTCGCGCCACGGCGTGGCATGCTCTCGGTGGCATCGACCCGGATCTCACCGTCGGCTTCGACCTCGACTTCGGTTGGCGAGCCTGGCGGGCCGGGATGCGGGTGGTTGTCGTGCCGGCGGCTACGGTCCGCTGTACGCGGCCCGGCGGTGACGGTCCGCCGGTCGTGGCGGCCCGGCTCCCGGGCGGTCGAACAGCCCGCCGGGACGGGCTCCGGGTCCGGCTGGCCAACATCGGAGCGGGTCTGCTGGTACCGGCGTGCCTGTGGGCCGTGCTGGCCGGGCTTGTGCGGGGTGCCGGGCTGATCGGCTGCGGCCGGGTGCGCGGTGGGCTGGACGAGGTGGTGGCGACAGCCCAGGTGATCTGTCGCCCCGGGTGGCTGTGGCGTGCGCGCCGCCGTCGGGCAGCGTCGGCCCGGGTGCGGGCACGCGCGCTGCGTCCGCTCTTTCCGGCCCGGGGTGGGCGCCTACGTGCATTGTCGGCGTCCTTTACTGCCCGTATTGTCCATCCAGAATGGACAGTACGTCCAGAATGGTTGACTCGTCCGGCGATGGTTCTCGCGGGGTTGCTCGCGGTTGTGACAGTGCTCGCGGCACGCTCCCCGCTGGGCTCCTGGTGGGGTCCGGGTGCGCCAGCCACGCCGCTACCGTTACCGCACGGCGCCCGTGACCTGTGGTCGGTTGTGCTGTCCGGATGGCAGGCCGGCCGTGGGTACGGCTCCACCGGCTCGGTGACCTCCACGGCGGGGCCGGTGCCACCGTGGCTGGCGCCGCTGGCCGTCCTCGCGACCGTGTTCGGTGGCAAGCCGTGGCTCGCCGCCGACGTGATCGTGCTGGGTGGACCGGCGCTTGCCGGCCTGAGCGCGTACGTCGCCTTCGGCCGGCACGGGCCGAGCACACCCGTTCGGATCACAGCCTCGGCCGGATACGCACTGGCGCCACCCATGACCTGGGCGGTCGCCGTCGGCCGGGTTGACGTCGTACTCGCCCTGATGATCCTTCCCGGGGTCCTCGCCGCCGCGGTCACGTTGTTCACGGCATCGGGCCGGTCGAGCCGCGGCCGGCTCGCGACCTGCCGACTCGCAGGGCGCCTGCTGATCGCGGTGGCCTGCGCCCCCGCCCTGCTCGCCTGGGCCGCTGTGGGTCTCGCGGCCACAGTGGCGTTGCTGCGCAGACCGCGCCGTATCCCGCAGGTACTCCTCACGCTCATGGTCGCGGCACTCCCGCTGTGGTCGTGGCGGAGCGTGATCATAGATTGTCCGGGCGTCCTGGTCGGGGTGGGCCCCTGCGGCAGGTTCGGCCTGGTTCCGGGGTGGACGTCAGGGTCGACATCGGGGTGGCCGGCGGTGTCCGGCCCGGTCGCCGGGCAGGCCGGTCATCTCGGCGCGGTCCTCACCACGACCGTCGTCACCGCGGCCATTCTGGTGCCGGCCGCGTTGGCCGGCGCGATCGGGATCGTGCGGGCCGACACCCGGCGGCCCGTACTCGCAGCCTGGGGAATGGTCGTGATCGGGCTGGCGGGCACGGTCATCGAGGTCTACACGGGCAGTGCGGGTAGCGGCGGTGACCTGCCTGGCGCGCAACTCGCGGTTGCCGTCTCGGGGCTGCTGCTCGCCGGCGCGCTGGCGGCGTCGGGCGTGGGCGCGGCCCTGCGCCGCCGTCCGTTCGGCTGGCGCCAGGCTGTGGCGGTGACCCTCGGCGGGGCCGCCGCGGTCGGCCCGATCGTCTCCGCGTTCGCGTTCGTCAGCGCTGGTGAGGTTGCGGTCGGTGCCGGCGCGCGGGCGGGCGATGTGGTGGCGTCCGTTGCGGCGGTGGCGGATGTTTCCAGGCCGAATGCCCGCGTGCTGGTACTGCGCCAGCGTTCAGCGGAGTCACCGGTCGCCTACACACTCAGCGACGTCTCGGGCGCGCTGCCCGCGGCCGGTGATGCCACCCTCGAAGCGATTGTCAGTGATCTCGCAGCCGGAGGGGCCTGGGGCGCGACCGGGCTTGCGGCGCTGACGGTGCAGGCCGTCGTCGTCCCACTACCGGACGCCTCCGCGTCGCTGGTGGCGGCCCTCGACCGCGTACCTGGCCTCGTCCGGGAACAGATGTCGGGTGATGCGGTGGTGTGGCGCCCTGTCGGGTCGGCACCGGGCCAGGTCCCAGCGGTCCCCGCGGCGGTGGCGGAGCAGCCCGTCGCGGGACCGTCGGCATGACCGGGACCGGTCCGAGCGGACCGTCCGCCCGGCCCTCCCCGCAGACGCGGCCGGAATGGGCGTCGCGGTGGATCCGGCGTCTGCGCGTCACAGCGGTGGCCGCCACCGTCGCACTGCCTGCGCTGCTGGCCGTCGTGTTGATCGCGGCACTCGGCAGACCGGCCGGTGGCCTGCGCGCGCAACCGGTTCGGCCGGGCGGTGTCTGGAGACCACCGACATCCGCGACCCTGCTGTGCCCTGATCTGCGCCCGCCCATGGGCAGTACGGTCACGGTCGACGTGGGGACCGCCGGTGCGGCGGCGGACGGTGTAACGGACGCCCGTGGGCGGGTCTGGCTGTCCGTGGGGGGCGAGGTTCGGGATATCCCCGCCATCGGGGGGTTGGCCGGCCGGATGGCCGTACCGGTGCCCGGTGGCGTGCCGGTGGTCGTACACGCGACCGGCCCCGCGGCAGCCGGGCTGAGCGCGACGGTGACTGTGCCGGGCGAGGGCGGCCGGGCGCCGGTACGCCGTGCCCGGTGCGACCGGTCGCGCAGCGAGTTCTGGTTCGTCGGCCCCGAGACGATCGCCGGACGTGATCCGCTGCTCGTCCTCACGAACCCCGAAGTCGTGCCCGCCCGCGCCGAGGTCACCGTCCTGACGGCGGGTGGTACCACGGCCCAGGCCCCGGACGGCGTCCGGATACCGCCGCTCGCGAGTGTGACCCGCCGACTTTCAACCTGGGCACCGGATGCCGACGCCACGGCAGTCCGGGTTCAGGTACGCGACGGGCGCCTGGCCGCTTTGGTCCTGGACCAGGCCGGCGGGTCGGCCCCGGGGGACTCGGTTGCGGTGCCCGTGGCGACCAGCGCTGAACCGGCGAGTTCGGTTGTCGTCCCCGGTGCGGCAGCGGGTGTCGGTGGCGCGGACGTCGTGGTGGCCGCGCCCGGGACGGATGCGGTGATCCGTATCGAATTGCTGACGGCATCCGCGCGATTCGCACCGCCCGGCCTGGCCGCGCTACGGGTGCCGGGTGGTGGGGTTGTCCGGTTGCCCGCGGTGGCGGCCGGAGCCGGCGTGACGGCGGTACGGGTTGCCGCGACATCCGGCGGGCCGGTGGTCGCGGCCGTCGGGCTGTCCATCCCGGATCCCGGATCGTTTCCGGCCGGTTCGCTTCCGGCATCCCGGGCTGGGCCTGCTTCCGCCCCGGCTCCGGCTCCGGCACCAACGGCCGCCCCGGCTCCGGCGCCCCGGCGTTGGTGGATCCCAGCGGCTGAGGCGATCCCGGCCGATCCGGCTGCCGCGGTCCTGCTGCCCGCGGTCGGGGACGCGGTCCTGCTGCCCGCGGTCGGGGACGCGGTCGGGGACGCGGCACCGTCGACGTTGGTGCTCACGGCTCCCGCCGCCGCGGTCACTGTCTGGCTGGACGGGGACCCCGTCAGGGTCCCGGCCGGTCGGACGGTGTCGGTCGAGCAGCGGGCCGCCGTGCGTATGGTCACCCAGGGCGGGCCGTTGGTGGCTGCCCGGATCACCGTCTCAGCCGGCGAGTTGTCCCTGCTGACCCTTACGGCGGCACCACGTGTCGTGTTCGCGCCGGTGGTGGTTGAGGATCCCGGAGTCGCCCTTCGCCGGTGGCCGGGCACTCTTGGTCATTTATGACTGTCGGTCACAGTGGTGGGCGTGATCCGGGTGAGGCGAGAAACACCCTGCCGTGTCCGGTGAACGTCAGTTCGGTCGACGCGGACAGTCCCGGCCGGGGGGCTAGGACGGCGGCCTGCCCGCGGCGCAGTCTGGTGGCGTGGGCGCCGGCGCCACCCACATCGACGGCTCCGTCGGTCACCAGAAGAATCGTGGGAGGCCGGACCACGACGGAGCTGTCGGGGACCGCCCGGGTGTGGGCCACTTCATCACAGGTCACTTCCCTACAGGTCACTTCAGTCAGCCCGAAGTCCACGACAGGAACATCCCAGGCGCGCACGGTGGTCCCGGCCGTCTCCCGGACTGTCCGGGCAGTGAGCACGGGAGCTCTGGTGGGTGTCGGGTCGAGGACGCGCAGCAGCTCGTCGACGTCGATGTGCTTCGGCGTCAGGCCGCCGCGCAGTACGTTGTCCGATGTCGCCATGATCTCGATGCCGACACCGTGAACGTAGGCGTGCAGCATGCGCGCGGGTTGGAAGAGTCCCTCGCCCGGTTGGAGCGCCACGTCGTTGAGCAGCAGCGCGGCGGCGATCCCGATGTCACCCGCGTGTGCCGCGGCCAGCCGGAGCACCAGATCGGCGGCGCCCGCCACGTCCGGACTCGCCGGTGAGCCGATCCCGGTGACGGCATCGACCAGTCCGCCGATGAGATCGTCGGCCTGGTCGGTGGGCATCGTGAGCAGTGCGCGCAAGACAGTGGCAGCGCCGGCGGTCGGGTCCGCGCCGAGTGGTGCGAACGCGGCGACGAGCGGTGGGTAACCAAGACCGCGTGCCACGGCAAGGGTGCGTTGCGGATCACGGATGCCGGCCAGCGCGCGGAACGGGGTGAGCGCCACGATCAGCTCCGGCTTGTGGTTGCGGTCCCGGTACCGCCGGCGCGGCGAGTCCAGCGGCACCCCGGACCGCTCCTCGTCGTCGAAACCGACCTGGGCCTGCGCCACGTCCGGGTGTACCTGCAACGAAAGCGCCTTGTCCGCGGCGAGTACCTTCAGCAGGAACGGCAACCCGCCCACGAGCTCCGCGGCTGTTCGCCGTCCGCACCCGGTTTCGATCTCGGACGGGGCACCAGGATGGGTCCCGAGCCAGAGTTCCGCGGCCGGCTGCCCGGTGGTGTCCTCGCCGAGAAGGTCGTAGATGGCGGTGGGCGAACCCCAACCGTAGTTGCGTACCTGCCCGAACAGCCGCACGATCCCGTCGGACCTTCCGGTTGTCACCGTGGCCCCGATTCTCGGTCGGGCGGGGCGGGCTCCGGGGTCCGCAGGCTGGCGAGGAAACACAGTTCACCATCCTCGAACATGCGTTCTCCTATGATTTCCCCTGGAAGGGATGGAGCTATGACTGCGCCACCCGGGGTCCCTGCCGCATTGACGCGGAGCATTGTCTGGTGAACGGCCCGGGACCCTGGCGTGAACAGAGGGTGGCGTGAACAGGGGATAAAGGCCTTGTGACCGGGGTCCGTGTGGTCAGGTTCACACCCGGTACACCATGGGTGGTATGTTGTGGCTGGTTGTGGGGCAGTGTGTTCGGGCATCCGATTTCCGTGGTTCACATTGCCATGGTTCACATTGCAGTGTTTCACATTTTAGTGGTTCCCGTTCCGGGTATCGGTTGGTTTGACCCTACCGTACCTATATGCTACCTGACCTGAAATCGTTCAGGGCCGGGTATGGCCGGTCGGAAAGCCGGCATGTTGTGTATGCCGCATTAGAGGAAACCTCGGCTATTCGTCCTCGTGCCAACCGTGCCCTTCCGGATCGATGACTTCCGGCTCCATGCCGAGCATGTCCGCGACCTTGTGGATGAGTACGTCCAGGATGAGTTCGGCAAGGTCATCGGTGTCCATCGCGCGGGCTTCCAGTGGCCGGCGGTAGATGATGATCCGATCCGGGGTCGCGGAACGTCCTCGGCCGACCGCGGGCTGGTGAAGGGCCAGCGGTATCGGTTCTTCCGGGCCGAGTATCGCGGGCAGGGGCGGGACGTCCTCGACCGCGAACTCGACATCGGACAGTTCGGCCGACCAACGGTGTTCGAGGTGCTCGACCGCGTCCAGGACAAGGTCGTCGAACCGTTCGCCACGGCTGCGATAGGCCGGGACCTCCGGCGGGATGAGGACGCCTCGCAGCCCGCGTCCGCGCCGGTCGCGACGCCGTGACGACGGGATGGGCGGCTGCGGGGACGGGAAGTCCGGTACGGGGGTGCCCCAGGTGGCCCCGGTGGAGGCGTTGTCCGCCATGGGGTTGAGCGTACGGCTCGCGGCGCGCAAGCGTCCCGATGCCCTCCGGACCGACCGGATGGATCTTGTGGTGGATACTCGGTGTGTCCGTCGGTCTCCGTTGGGCACCGATATAAGCATCAGAGTGTCATCGATCGATTACGCTTCTCTGGCGGTTGGGTGCGACACGGCGGACGGTTGTGGCCGTCGCCCGTTCCGGGGGCTACCGTCCGGAACGTGAAGCCTCGGCGCTGCTCCCGCTCGGCATGCTCGGCGGCCGCGGTCGCCACGCTCACATATGCCTACGCCGAGTCGACAGCCGTCCTCGGGCCGCTCTCCCCGTATGTCGAGCCGCACTCCTACGACCTGTGCGGCACGCATGCGGACCGCCTCACCGTGCCACTCGGCTGGGCGGTCGTACGAATCGAGGGTGAGTCCAAGCACGGTCCGGCATCGGACGATCTTGAGGCGCTCGCGGACGCCGTACGTGAGGCGGGCCGACCGGGTCGCGGTACCGACCCGCCCGATCCGTCGACACCCGCGGGTCGCCGCGGTCATCTGCGGGTTCTTCCCAGACCCTCCTGATCCCATCCGGCTCCGTCATGGTGGGTCCGCCGCAGGTGGGTGCGGTGTCGTGTCAGGTTTGTGCCTTCGACCATGCGGATGCCGCGTCGGTAGGGTCGTCCGCGTCAGAGCGGCACGGACTGCATCGGGGGAAGTCGCAATGGTGTACGACCTGTCACGGATCTTCAAGGCGTACGACGTTCGGGGTGTCGTACCGTCCGAGTTGGACGAGGACATCGCGCGAGTTGCCGGAGCCGCCTTCGTGCATGTGCTGGGTGCCGACCGGATCGTCGTCGCGCACGACATGCGCGAGTCGTCGGTACCGCTGTCGGAGGCGTTCGCCGCCGGCGCGGCAGGCCAGGGCGCGGACGTGATTGCGGCCGGGCTCGGCTCCACCGATCTGCTCTACTTCGCGGCCGGGTCGCTGGGCATCCCAGGCGCGATGTTCACCGCGTCACACAACCCGGCCAAGTACAACGGCATCAAGCTGTGCCGGGCCGGCGCGGCGCCGATCGGGCAGGACACCGGGCTCGGCGACATCCGGGCACTGGTCGAGGCCGGTGTGCCGGAGTTCACCGGGCCGCGGGGGACGGTGACCCGCAGCGACCTGCTGGCCGACTACACCCGACACCTGCACACCCTCGTGGATCTGTCGGCGATCCGCCCGCTCGTGGTGGCGGTGGACGCGGGCAACGGCATGGGAGGGTTCACCGTCCCCGCCGTGTTCGACGGGCTGCCACTGACGGTGATACCCCTCTACTTCGAGTTGGACGGGTCCTTCCCGAATCACGAGGCGAACCCCATCGAACCGGAGAACCTGCGCGACCTGCAGGCCGCGGTGCGCGCCGGTGGAGCCGACATCGGGCTTGCCTTCGACGGTGACGCGGATCGCTGCTTCGTCGTGGACGAACGCGGCGAACTCGTCTCGCCATCCACGATCACCGCGCTGGTCGCCGAGCGGGAACTAGCCCGTGAGCCCGGTGCCACGATCATCCACAATGTGATCGTCAGTCATGCCGTGCCCGAGCTCGTGACCAGACTGGGTGGTGTACCAGTGCGCACCCGGGTCGGGCATTCGTTCATCAAGGCGGAGATGGCCCGCACCGGGGCGGTCTTCGGTGGTGAGCATTCCGGCCACTTCTATTTCCGGGACTTCTGGCGTGCGGATTCCGGGATGCTTGCCGCCCTGCACGTGCTGGCCGCGCTCGGGGAGCAGGACCGGCCGCTGTCGACACTTCTCGACGGCTATGCGTCCTATGCGATTTCCGGGGAGATCAACTCGGAGGTTGTGGACGTCACCGCAGCCATGGCGGAGGTCGAAAAGGTGTATATGGGGCTTGCCTCCGGTATCGACCGTCTTGACGGGCTCACCGTCGAACTCGGAGACGGAATCTGGTTCAACCTGCGGCCGTCCAACACCGAACCGCTGCTGCGACTCAATGTGGAAGCCCCTGACTATGCCACGATGTCCAGGGTGCGGGACGAGGTCCTCGCCCGCATCCGTCATCGAAGGGAGATCGACCGTTGAGTCTCGATCCACTGTTGCTGGAGATCCTCGCCTGCCCGTGCCCGGCGCACGCCCCACTGCGGCAGGAGAGCCTTGCCGGTGATCCCGTTCTGGTCTGCACCTCGTGCGGGCTGGCCTTCCCGGTACGCGACGAGATCCCGGTGATGCTGCTCGACGAGGCCGTCCCGTTCACCGGGGACGTCCCGGCGCCGGTACCCAGCTCGCCCTGAGAGCGGGGACGCGCTGAGACCGGGTATGCCCTGGCAGGATGGGGTTTGCCGATGGGGCGGGCCGAACACGAGACGGGGGCTGCGGTGGGAGTGGACGAGGGCATCCTGGACGACGTTGCCCGGTTGACCGCGGCCGACCCGGCCGGGATGCTGCTGCACGTCGCGTCCTCGGCTCGCCAGGTCCGGGAGTCGGCGGTGCTGGCCCAGGAGTCCGCGGTCGGTTCCCTCGCCGACGACGGCCGCCCCCGGGCGGTGCTCGTTGCCGGGGCAGGTAGCTCGGCGGCCATCGGGGCGGCGCTGGCCGCGGTGGCCGGGCCGGAATGTCCGGTTCCTATGATCAGCTCCAGCGGCTTCGGTCTACCGGGGTGGGTGGGCGTCACCGATGCGGTGATCGCGGTGTCCGGTTCGGGGCGTAGTGCCCAGACCCTCTCCGCGCTGGAAGAGGCTGACCGACGCGGCTGTCGGGTGGTTGCCGTGGGCGCGCCTGACTCGCCGCTGGCTCATCTCGCCGACCGGTCGCGGGCCCCGTTCGTCGCGGTCGCGGCGGACGGTAGACCGACCCGGGCGAGTTTCTGGGCGTTGTTGATCCCGGCGCTCGTCGCCGTGCGTTCGCTTCGCATCATTCCGCCTGCCATCGGGGGTGACGCGGCGATCGAGGCCGCGGCGGCCCGGCTGGAGGACCTGGCGCTGCGGTGCCGACCGACCAGCGAGACGTTCGTCAGCCCCGCGAAGGTGCTGGCACTGGAGCTTGCCGGTGCGTTGCCGCTGCTGTGGGGGACCACCCTGCTGACCGCCGCGGCGGCCGGGCGGGGGGCTGACCAGTTGGCCGCGAACGCCGGCTACCCGGCGTTGCTCGGCGCGCTGCCGGATGCCGCGCACGTCCAGGCGGGCATCCTCGACGGGGCGTTCGGCATCCGTGCCGCGGCCGGAACCCCTGAAGATCTTGATGACTTCTTCCGTGACCGGGTGGACCAGGCCGAGTCGGTGCGGTTGCGGTTGGTGCTGCTGCGTGACCCGGCCGAGGAGCACCCGACGGTGACCCGGCAGGCCGAGGCCGTGATCGCGGCCGCCGCCGAGCGCGGGGTCGCGGTGACAGAGCTGTCCGCGCAGGGCCCGAGCCGCCTGGAGCGGCTGGCGTCCCTGGTGGGGCTGTTCGACTACGCCAGCGTCTACCTGGGTCTCGTCCTGGGCCTGGACCCGACGCCGGTCGCAGCCGCGCGTGACCTTGCTTCCGCGGAGCATCCGGTGATATGAAGAGAAATAGTGATCATGTCGTTCCTGGTTGAACCTGCCGCCCAGCTGCCGACCGGCTACTTCTGAGCGGTACGCGCTTCTCCTCGTCAGCGTATTCGGATCACAGTCGGTTGGACGGCTGGTGTGGTGGCGCCTGGCGACGGTGGGGTGGCGCCCGGTTGGGGCACCGCACCCGGATCGCCCGGTACCGGTACGGGAATCGGTGCCGGCGGTGGGGTGGACAGCAGCCCGCCCTTGGTTCCCTGTGCCACGACAGGGTCGGCGTCCGCCAGTGGCAGGGCCGGGACGCCGGCGAGCGCCAGACGCATCGACCGGCCCCAGATGATCGCAGGGAGGTCGCCGCCGAACACCCGAGGCCAGGTCCGGCCGTCCGCGGTGATCCCTCTCAGTGGGTTGCCCTCCGGGCCCTTCGGGTTGCCGACGGCGACCGCGGCGGACATCTGCGGGGTGTACCCGACGAACCAGGCGGCGGTGTAGTTGTCCATGGTCCCGGTCTTACCCGCGGCCGGGCGTCCGACCGCCGCCGCGTTCGGGTACCCGGTGCCCTGCGTGACCACGCCTTCCAGGACGCTCGTGGCGGTGTCCGCCACCCCGGCGGACACGACCCGCTGGCAGACGGGCGCCGGGGCGATGTCGACCTTCTGCCCGGTGGAGTCGGTGGCCGAGGTGGCATAGCGCGTATCGCAGTGGATCCCGTGCGCGGCGAGTGTCGCGTAGGCGTCGGCCAGATCCAGGGGTGCGATCTTCGGGTGACCGAGGGTCAGATCGCCCTGTTTGGAAGAGATTCCCTTCAGGGAGGACGAGGGGATGCCCAGTCGGTTCGCCATCTTGACGACGGCGGGTACGCCGACTTTCTCCTCAAGTTGGATGTAGTAGGTGTTCACCGACTTCCAGGTCGCCTCGGATATATCGTAGATGCCGCTTTCGTCCGGCTCGGCATTGGCGTAACCCTTGGGGCAGTCGCTGCCGTCATGCCGGTCCGCGAGGGGGAATATCTTGGAGACGTAACAGGCCGGCGAGTAGAACTGGGTGTTTAGCCCGTAGCCCGCCTCCAGGGCCGCGGTGAGGGTGAAGGCCTTGAACGTGGACCCGGGCTGGAACACCGCCTTGGTCGGCAGTGGTTCCTTGGTCTGGTTGGCGGCGGCGTTGGAGCCGAAGACCCGGTTCACCGCCATCGCCAGGATGTTGCCGGTTCCCGGTTCGACCACCACCTCGGTGGCCGACACCGGGTTGGTCGGGGCGATGACGGCGTTGACCGTGTCCTGCGCCGCCTTCTGGACCTTGGGTTGCAGCGTCGTCTGGATGACCAGACCGCCCTCGTAGACCCGGCGGGCGCGTTCGGCGTCGGTCGCGCCGAGCCTCGGATCGCCCAACAACTGGGAGCGGACATAGTCGCAGAAGAACGGGGCGCTCGCGGACTCGCACGAGTCCTGAGCCGCCGCGGCCTGGGCCTGGACCACCTGCACCGGGGTGGCCTTCGCGGTGTCGGCCGCGGCCTGTGTGATGTAACCCAGCTCGGCCATCCGGTCGAGGACGACGTCACGGCGGGTGTGGGCCGCGTCAGGGTGGTTCACCGGGTCGTACAGGGACGGGCTCTGTACGAGCCCGGCCAGCAACGCCGCCTGCGGCAGGGTCAGGGTGGTGATACCGGTCCCGAAGTAGTTCTGGGCGGCGGTACCCACGCCGTAGTTGCCGTTCCCGAAGTATGCGATGTTGAGATACCGCTCGAGGATCTCGTCCTTGGTGAGCTTCTTCTCCACTTCCCCGGCGTAGCGCGCCTCCTGCAGCTTGCGTTCGATGGACGTTCCGGCGGCGTCGTCGCGTTGCTTGTCCGTACGGGCGTTCTGCAGAAGCACGTTCTTGACGTACTGCTGGGTCAGCGTTGACGCGCCCTGCTGGACATCACCTGCCTCGCTGTTGCGCAGGGCTGCCCGGACCACGCCCTTGATGTCGATCCCGGCATGGGAGTAGAACCGCGAGTCCTCGATGGCGACGATCGCCTGCCGCATGATCTGCGGGATGGCCTTGCCGTCGACAACGGTCCGGTTCTCCGTGCCGCGCAGGGTAGCGATGAGGCTGCCGTCGGCGGCGACGATGCGGGAGCTCTGCGGGAGCGGCGGAGTGACCAGTTCGGCGGGCAGCGAGAGGTAGTGGTCGGCCGAGGCTTTCGCGAACAGGCCGACAGCGCTGACCACGGGCAGGAACAGCAGGGCGAGACCGACTCCGGCGGCAATGGTGATCATCCCGATGCGGGTGAGCAGGTCGCGGTTGAACAGCGGTCCGGTACCACCTGCGCCCGTGGTGCCGCCACCCGCTCGACCGTCCCCCGCGACCGGGTCCGTACCGGCTGACCCGGTCATGGCCGCGAGGTTGTCGGAGGGCTGCGGTGCATCCGAGGCGACGCCGGCGCCAACCGTCCGACGTCGCGGTCGTGCACGGTTTGCGGAGTCTCTCTGGGCGGCCGTCGACGTCACCTCCTGTGATGGGCCGGACAGGGCGATGGGCGCCTGCGGCCAGTTCCCACGACGCCAAGCATGCGTGACGCCGTCCAAGGCATTGTCGCCGCCCCCGCATACTGCTGGCATTCGCCGCGCGTGGTCCGCGTCAGATGTGGGGATGTTGATCCTGGTGGTTCTGGCCGGGGGTGAACGCCCGGACGGTGGAGTTCCCGGGTTGTCCGGCGGTGTCGGGAACGGCTGGGCGGTGTCGGGACGTCGAGCCTGTCCCGGATGCAACGGTATGGACCCGAACATCCCCTTCGTATCGGCGACCGGATCGTGGCCGACCCGGACCCTGGCCGACCCGGTTCACAGTGTGGCCCGTCCGGTGGTGAAGGCCCCTGATGTCCGGGCTACGCATATCGTGTTGCCTACAGTGGTCCCGTGACCACGGGACTGCTCCGCAGTGGCGCGGAGGCGGGCACGATGGGCCGTAAGGACAGGGACCAGGGTAAGGACCAGGACGCGGTCATGGGCAGGCGCGCGGACGACAGCGGCAAAGCCGCGGCCGCAGGCACCGGCGGTGCGGGCGGCTATGGCAGGCAACTGTGTCCCACTTGCCGTGGTATGGGTGAGGTACCGAAGTTCTTCGCGGGTGAGGACTCCGACGGCGGCTTCACCACGAACCGTCTGGTCTGTTGCGGGACCTGTGACGGTGCTGGCAGCGTTCCCGGACGCACGAGGTGAGCGCCGAGGCGGCCCCGGGCGACAGGCCGCGTGAGCCGGTCACGCGCGAGGTGAACATGCTCTGCCCGACCTGTGAGGGCCTCGGCCGGGTGGGTTCGCTCCAGGTCGCCAGTGTCACTGGTGAGCCATGCCAGATCAAGGTCACCTGGCCCTGTCCGGATTGCGGGACCGACGGGCACCGCCCGTTCGCGCCGCCCGTCTGACCGGCCCGTTCGCGCCGCCCGTCCGCGCCGCCCGTCCGATCGGACGGAGCACCCTGCCGGGGTGGGTGTCAGGTCTGCATCCGGAGCAGGCGGCGAGCTTTCTGGGCGTCGAAATCGAGGGCCTCGACCGGTGTGGAGGCGAGCCGGTGGTTGAGCCGACCGAGTCCACGGACGTCGGCGGCCACCTCGGGATCGGTGAGGACACGCAGAGCAAACGCCAGGTCGCGGGGGCCGATGTCGTAACGTCGTTCGAGTTCGTCCGCGTAGGCGGCGGCGACGAGGTCGCGCTCGCCGTATTCGCGGTGGCCTCCGGCGGAACGCATGGGGATGAGCAGGCCGAGGGACTCCCGGTAGCGCAGCATCCGCGGGGTCGTGCCGAGGACGGTCGCAGCGCGGGTGATCGGGAGCCGCTCGCTGGGACGCAGGCGAACGTTGGTCCGGATTGCATCGAACACGCGTCTTACATCTGGTCTTCCCGACATGGTTGATCTCGTTCCTACCTATCTTGACAAGAAGATGTCAGGTTACTTGACAGTGTGGGCCGGTGACCGAAAGGGTGACGGTGGTCGCGTGATCCCCGGTCGCGTGATCCCCGGTTGCGTGATCCCCGGTTGCGTGAGACTCGCAGCCCCGTCGACAGGAGAAGCCGGATGGCAGAACTGCCCAAGAACGATGTGGCCGACCTTGCTCTCGCCCAGCAGGGCAGGACGCGGATCGAATGGGCGGACCGGTCCATGCCGGTTCTCCGCCAGATCCGCGACCGTTTCGCGCTTGAGCGCCCGTTCGAGGGTGCGAAGATCGCCGCCTGTATGCATGTGACGACCGAGACCGCCAACCTCATGCGGGCGCTCGCGGCCGGTGGCGCCGAGCTTGCGCTGTGTGCCTCCAACCCGCTGTCCACCCAGGACGACACCGCCGCCGCGCTGGTCACCGAGTACGGCATCCCCACCTTCGCGCGCAACGGTGTGGACCGCGACGGCTACTACGCACATATCAACGCTGCGCTGGACGGCGCTCCGCACTATGTCTTCGATGACGGTTGCGACCTGGTCAACACCTTGCACACCACCCGGACGGAGCTGCTCGCAGGCATCCGCGGCGGTTGCGAGGAGACCACCACCGGGGTCATCCGGCTGCGTCAGATGACCAAGGACGGTGCGCTGCGCTTCCCGATGGTGGCGGTCAACGACACCGACACCAAGCACATGTTCGACAACCGGTACGGCACCGGCCAGTCGACGCTGGACGCGATCTTCCGGGCCACCAACACCCTGCTGGCCGGCAAGACCGTCGTGGTCGCCGGGTATGGATACTGTGGCCGGGGCGTGTCATCGCGGGCCAAGGGTATGGGCGCCAACGTGGTCGTCACCGAGATCGATCCGACCAAGGCGCTGGACGCCGCAATGGACGGCTTCCGCGTCCTGCCGATGATTGAGGCTGCCGCCATCGGTGACGTCTTCATCACCGTCACCGGCAACCGGGACGTCCTGCGTCGCGAGCACTTCGAGGCCATGAAGGACGGTGCGATCTTCGCGAACTCGGGGCACTTCGACATCGAGATCGACATTGTCGCGCTGTCCGACCTGGCGGTCTCCGGCCCGCGTCGGGTACGCCACCAGACCGACGAGTACGTGTTGGCCGATGGCCGCCGCCTGCTGCTGCTCGCCGAGGGCCGACTGGTCAACCTGGGGGCTGCCGAGGGCCACCCGGCCGCGGTCATGGACATGTCCTTCGCGGACCAGGCGCTGACCGCCGAGTGGCTGACGAAGAACTGGCAGTCGCTCACCCCGGGTGTCCACGACGTCCCGACCGAGATTGATAAGGAGGTCGCGCGGCTCAAGCTGGCGACGATGGGTCTTGCGATCGACGTGCTCACCCCGGCGCAGGAGGCCTACCTTAACTCCTGGGAGCACGGCTCCTGAAGTCACGGCGAAATCAGCTCGGGGGGACGAAAGGTCCGGGCGGGGGCTTCTCGGCCTGATCGGTCGGCTGGGTCTGATCGGTCTGCTGGGTCTGCTGGGTCTGATCGGTCGGCTGGGTCCGCTGGGTCTGCTGGGCGATGGTCCGGTCGGGTTGAGGCCAGCTCGGTTGTGGGCCGGGGGGCACGGCGGGATGCCTCCCGGCCGGGTACCCGGGGTATCCGGGCGGATACCCCGGGTACTGGTATCCCCAGGTTGGATTGTGCGCAGGGCCGGGCAACCATGCGGGTACGCCACCGAAAAGTCGCCGGTGCGCGCGTGCGGTGCGTTCGGCGAGGACCGCGGACAGGTACGCCCCGCCAGGTGTGCCCGGTGGTGGCGGAGGCGTCACGACCGCCTGCACGGAGGCGACGAGCTGGCCGCCGAGGCGGTCACGTGCCTCGGGTGACAGGTCCTGCACGCGGCCGAGGAACTGGCGGACGGCAAGCGCCAGGGTGTCCCCGAACGAGGACAGGTCCAGGGTCGACGCCCACGCGGCGAGCTGCGGCGGCATCGTCGCGGGCACGGTGTTACCACGCGGGATGCGTTCCTGCAGGACAACTGTGCCGGCGAGTAGATCCCCGAGACGCTTGGACTTCTCCGAGATCAGCATGCTGATGACGGCCGGGACCCCCAGGAGCGCACCCGGTCGCTCGACCACCGCACCGACCAGCCCCCGGACGAAGGCATGACGGAAACGGATCGGCCCCCCGTCGTCCCGGACGACCCGCAGCCCCATGGTCGCCTTGCCGACGGTGCGTCCCTTCAGGAGCGTCTCCGTTGCGACTGGGTATCCGACCACCACGAGGACCAGCACGATCAGATATGTCGCGGAGGCGAGCGCGTCGTCGTCCGGGGCGACGATCTCGAACGTCAGCCAGGCCAGCAGCAACAGCGCGATGAACTGAAGGCCGAGATCCACCAGGCCGGCGATGCTGCGTGAGCCGAGCCGGGCGATCCGAAGGTCGATCGGAACTGCCTCACCCGTGACGAACTGGCTCACGCGGCGCCTCCGGTCCGTGCGGGTATGTGTCTGTCCACCGCCATCCTGTCGTGTGACGGTCCCGTCGACCATCATGCGCTCGCGCGACAGCGTGACCAGGGGGCCACGGGAACCGGACAACCTGGCCGGCGCGTATACCCCACCCGGGGAGAACCACCCGTTATTCTTCTCCCGTTGTTCCCGATCGTCTGATGTGTGCCGATACCGGAACCGGGTCCTGAACGTGGTGGAGAGGCGGGAGACGCGATGGACCTCGACGCGTATGTCAGCCTCCACCGCGGTGAATGGGCCCGTCTGGAGGTTCTTGTCCGGCGGGCCGCGCGGCCGCGCCGGATGTCCGGCGCGGAGCTCGACGAGCTGGTGGAGCTGTACCAGAAGGTTGCCACGCACCTTTCGGTGATCCGCAGCCGCTATCCGGACCCGATGCTGGTCGATCGGCTCGCAGGTACGGTGACCCGGGCGCGCTCGGTCGTCGCCGGGACCCGGGACCCGGGCTGGTATGCCGTCGCCAGGTTCTTCACCGTGACATTTCCGGCGGCGGTGTACGTGCGCCGGGTCTGGGTGCTCGCCACCTGCGTTGCCTGCCTCGCCGTCGCCGTCGCGCTCGGCCAGTGGGTGGTACACACCCCCGCCGCGTACAGCGGCCTGCTCCCGTCGAACGAGGTACAGGAACTGTGCCGGACGGACTTCGCCCGGTACTACTCGGAGAATCCCGCGTCCTCCTTTGCCGCGCAGGTGTGGACGAACAACGCCTGGGTGACGGCCTCCGCCATCGCTTTCGGTGCACTGCTGGGGTTGCCGACCCTGGCCGTACTGCTGGCGAACTCGGTCAACCTGGGGATCACCGGCGGCTACATGGCGAGCTGCGGTGAGTCGTCGCAGTTCTTCACGCTGATCCTGCCGCACGGGATGTTGGAGCTGACCGTCGTCTTCATCGCAGGCGCGGTCGGGCTGCGCCTCGGGTGGACCGTCATTGATCCGGGTCCGCGGCGGCGGGTCGAGGCGCTGGCCGCGGAGGGCCGGGCCGCTGTCGGGATCTCCCTCGGGTTGGCCGTGGCGCTCGCGTTCAGCGGTCTGATCGAGGCGTTCGTGACGCCGTCGTCCCTGCCGGCCGGGGTTCGGATCGGCATCGGGGCCGTCGGGTTGGGGCTGTTCGTCGGGTACATCAGGGTTTACGGGCGTCGTGCCGTGGCCGCGGGGGAGTCGGGCGACCTGGACGGCGATCTGTCCGCCGACCTCGCGCCGACCGGGTGACCCGCGTCGACGGAGCGGTCCGGTGCACTGCTACAGGCCGCCGGTGGACTTGAGCGTCAGGTAGATCTCGGTGACGGCCGCCGCGAAGGTCGCCGGTGGCGCGTCCACGACCTGCACACCGCGGTGGCGCAGCATCCCGGTGAGCTGGCGCCGTCGCAGCAGCGTCTGTTCTGCCGCCGCGGCCGCATAGACAGCGCGGACGTTGCCGCGTCCGGTCGAGAGTTCGGCCACGCGAGGGTCGCTCACCGCCGCGACCAGGACGGTATGCCGGGCGGTCAGCGCCGGCAGCGCTGGCAGCAGGCCTTCTTCGATCACCGCGGGTGCCAGTTCCGTGAACAGCACGACCAGGGAGCGTCGTCCGGCGGTGCGTAACACCGACGAGACGATCGCGCGATGGTCGGCCTCGGCGAGCACCGGCTCCACCAGCGCCATCGCCGCGCTCATCCGGACCAGGAGATCCAGGCCACCCGTCGCAGGCAGGATCGCCTGCGCGGCCGTGTCATGCGCGATCAGGCCGATCCGGTCGCCGGCGCGGGCGGCGACGGCGGCGAGCAGCAGTGCGGCGTCCATCGCGTGGTCAAGACGTGGGGTGTCGCCGATCCGGCCGGCGCTGGTCCGCCCGGTGTCCAGGACGCAGACGACCCGGCGGTCCTGCTCCGGACGGAACGACTTGACCGCCACCGCGCCGCGCCGTGCGCTGGCCCGCCAGTCGATCATGCGGACGTCGTCCCCTGGAACGTAGTCGCGAAGGCTGTCGAACTCCGAACCCTGCCCTCCGCCCCGCAGCGTCACATCGCCTTCGATCTCCTGGAGGCGGGCGAACGCCGCCGGAACGTGCCGGCGGGAGGTGAACGGCGGCAGTACCCGCAACGTCCACGGTGCGCTGTGGCGTCCCTGCCGGCCGGCCAGACCGAGCGGCCCCAGCGAGCGCACGGTGATGCGGAACGGGCGGCGGTCACCCCGCCGGGTGGGCCGCAGCACCACCTCGAAGAAACGTCGCTGCCCGGCCGGGACCGTCACGTTCAGGATCCGCGGCTGCGCGCCGGACGACGGCGGCCAGGCGTCCCGGACGCGGGCCCTTACCGTCCGCCGGCCGGTGTTCGTCACCGCCAGAACGATCGTCACCGGTTCGCCGAGCCGTGCCGAGGTCGGCCCGGACCGGGTGAACTCAAGCCTTCGCACCCTGCCGGCGAGCATGATGTCCGCCCCGACCATCAGCAGGAGTGCGGCGTTGACCAGCACCAGGGTCGGCGCCGGAGCCGGGGAGAGCAGCACGGCCAGTACGCCGGCGAAGGCGAGCATGGCGGCCCGCCCGGTGATGGCCACTGTGCGCCCGCTACCGCGGGACGGGCACGGTGGCCAGCACCTGGTTGAGGACGGTGTCCGCGGTGACGCCTTCGAGTTCGGCCTCGGGCCGCAACGCGATCCGGTGTCGCAGGGTGGGGCGGGCGAGTGCCTTGACGTCGTCCGGTGTGGCGTACGTCCGCCCGGACAGCCACGCCCAGGCCCGTGTGGTGGCCAGCAGGGCGGTTGCTCCGCGAGGTGACACCCCGAGCTGGACAGAAGGGGCCGCACGCGTGGCCCGGACAAGATCGACGATGTAGCCGAGTATTTCCGGATGGATCTGCACACCGCCCATGGCCCTGCGGGCGACGGCCAGCTCGGACGGTCCAGCGACCGGCCGGATCCCGGCCGCGCCCAGGTCGGACGGGTCAAAACCGGCCGAATGACGGGCGAGGACCCGGATCTCGTCGTCCCGCGGCGGCAGCGACACGGCCAGCTTCAGCAGGAACCGGTCGAGCTGGGCCTCCGGAAGCTGGTAGGTGCCTTCGTGCTCGATCGGATTCTGGGTGGCGATGACCGCGAACGGCACCGGCAGGCGGCGTGGCGACCCGTCGACACTGACCTGGCGTTCTTCCATCGCCTCGAGCAACGCGGCTTGGGTCTTCGGAGGCGTTCTGTTGATCTCATCCGCGAGTAGCAGGTTCGTGAACACCGGCCCCTGCCGGAAGGCGAACTGTGACGTACGGGCGTCGTAGACGAGCGAGCCGGTGACGTCGCCGGGCATCAGGTCGGGGGTGAACTGCAGCCGCTTGGTGTCGAGGGACAGAGCCGCGGCAAGGGCTCGCACCAGCAGGGTCTTGGCAACACCCGGGACGCCTTCGAGCAGCGCGTGGCCGCGGCAGAGCAGCGTGACGACAAGGCCGCTGACGGCGGCGTCCTGACCGACGACGGCCTTGCCCACCTCGTCCCGCAGCGCTATCAGTGCCCGGCGTGCCGCTTCGGGATCATCCGGTACACCTGGGCGTGCCTGCGTACCGGTTGCCGGCGCATCGGCCGCGGGGACATTGCCTGCCGGCGCATCGGCCGCGGGGACATTGCCTGCCGGCGCATCGGCCGCAGGGACATCGGTCGGTGATGCGCTGACCCGAGTGGCGTCGTCGGGTGCCTCAGCGGGATGCGGGTTCGGTTCGGTCGGCAGGGATGACCCGGTGGCTGTGACCTCTCGTGTCGGTGGGGTTACTGTGGTGTTGCTGAACGTTTCGGGGTTGTTCATCCCAGGGTCACCTGTCGGTCCACGGTATCGAGTTGGTCCGCCAGCTCCACCAGTTTATGATCTTCAGTGGTCGCCCCGTCTACTGGGATCATTAACCCGTTTGTCGGGGTCTGACCGGTCATGTCGGAACCGTACAGGAGCGATCCGATCTCGACCGGTGACCGCCCGGTCCGGCCGGCGACCGAGGCGACGAGGGCGGTCGGGTCGGGCTCGGCCGACCGGGTCTGCGTCGGCAGCCTGAGACGTTTGGCCAGGCGGGCCCGCAGGCCCGCCCGCAGCACTGCCGCGGCCAGTTCCCGGGCCTGCGCCGCGGCGTAGAGACGGCCCCGGCCCTCGACCGTCTCGGCGGCACGCACCACGACCGCAAGCTGTTCGGACACCGGTGGCCCCATTCGTCGTCCCCGCCACAGCGCGAGGACGACGGTCGCGATGGCAAGCTGAAGGCAGGCGAGCAGGACCCGGTCGGGGAGCAGGTCGCCCAGACCGCGCTGGGCGGCGACCGAATCGGATCCGCCCGGCTGCGGGATCGCCCATGACAGAACTCGGTGTCGGCTCAGCAGCCCGATCGCGAGCGCGGCATTGCCCTGCTCGTCAAGGTGCTTGTTGGTCATGAAATCGGCGCTTCCGACGAGGACGAGCCGTCCGGGCTGGGCCCCGGCCCGCGTCGGACCCGGCAGGTCCACGACGACCAGGGTCGGGGTCGAACGTACCGGGTAACAGGCGGTCACCCCGGAGGCGCCGGGTCGGGTGATGCGCAGACCCGTCCCTCCGCCGAGCGTGGCGGCCTGCGCCGTCACGGCCTCGGGCAGCCGACATGCGGGCGCGGGTGCCGCGGGCGGAACGCCGCCGGTGGTGGTGACGGGCAGGTGCAACGTGGCAAGGACAGCCGTGTCCGGTTCGAGGAGCACCACGTCGGTGCCGCGCCCGACCGCCGCGCCAAGCCTGTTGAGCGCCTCCGGGGTGGCGCGTTCCGGGTAGGCGACCACGATCGTCCCACCGGCTGTTCCCGGACCGGACGCAGCCTCGGCCGGGTCGTTCGTCGGCGCAACCTCGACGCCACGCTCCCGGATGAGCGCTGCCAGTGCCCGGGTCCCACCTGGGGCGGCCGACGTTGTGTCGAGCGGACGACCGCCAGAGCTTTCGATCATGGATGATGCTGCCGCATAGACGATGACCAGCAGGGCCAAAGCGGCAACGACGCGGACGGCACGGCGGACCGTCCTCGGGTCAGGCCCCGCTCGCAGCGTGCTGAGGGTGGTCAAGCCGGCACCGTGAAGGTGGGTGCGGCCTGGCCTGCCGGGAGCGGCCGGATGCCGGCCAGCGTTTCGTCCGCCCGCACCACGACCTGGTAGGAGGCCCGCGACGCGTCGCGCCCGCCGTACCAGACCTCGCTGAACACCGTGACGGCCGCCCCGAGCATGGGCGTGGTCCCAGGATCGAGCCTGCCGACCTCGGCGACAAGCTCGCCCGCGGTACGTCCGGGCCGGGGTTCCAGCACTCCCGTCTCCTCCAACATCCGTACGATCGCGCGTAGCCGTGATCGCACCGCCTCCCCGAAGGCGCCCGCGTCGGCAAGTCTTTCGGCTTCGGCCCGCAGGGCCGCCGCCGACAGCGGGCTGCCCAGCTCAAGGTCGGCTGGCGCTGTTCTCGCGTTGCGACGGACAGGGCCGAGCCGGAGCCGCACGGCAATGACGACCACGGCGACCACGATGACGACGGCCGCGATTCCGAGGCCGTGGCCCGACGACTGCGTGGCACCCGTCCAGAGATTGGTCAGTCGATCGTCGATCCAGCCCACGACGCGCTCGGGCCAGCTCGGCTCGGCCTGGCGGTAGATCGCCCTGGACAGTTCCCGGTGGGCTTGGTCCGCCGCGCCGTCGCGGGTTACCGGTGGCCCGATCATCACCTCCTACTCGTACCGCGGACTGGCTGCGGCACGGTCCCGCGCCGTCTGGGCGAGTGTCACGTCAAGCCCCTCCAGCCGGATGCGACGGTCAATGTAGACCAGCGCGACGACCCCAGCGATGATCGGCGTGGTCACGGTGTTGCCGACGATGCTGAGGACGGCGTTCACGAACAGGCCGAGCGCGGTCAGGTCGCCGCTGTAGGGATCGGTCATCGAGCTGGAGTTGCGGATCACCCCGAGAACAACCCCGAGAACAATCCCGAGAACGAGCGCGATGATGCCGGTAAGCAGCAGGATCCCGAAGGTCCGCCACCAGGCACCGCGGACCAGCGCCCACGAGCGCCGCATGGCCGTTCCGATCGTCCCGCCCTCGAGGACGTAGGCGGGAGTCGACAGGGCCAGCGCGACCGCCACGAAGACCGCGCCGACAAGCAGCCCGATGATTCCGAGGATGGTCAGAAGTGTTACCGCGATCGACAGGCCGATCAGTCCACCCAGGCGAGGTCGGATACGTTGCAGCACCTCCCCGCTGTTCATCCTGCTGCCCAGGGTCGCCTCGCTGACCACAATGCTCAGTGCTCCGGCGAGGGCGATGCGGACAACGAGCTCCAGCCCGGTACCCACAAGGCCGAAGAAGATCTCGGTGCCGCTGGAGCTGCGCTGGCCGATGGCGGTCAGGATGGTGCTGACGATCTGGACGACAGTGGTCGCGGCGACGGTCAGCCCGATCGTCGCGCCCGGGTTCTGGCGCACGGCGGTGAAGGCGCCGTCGAGGATCTCGCCCACGGCCAGCGGTCGCAGCGGAATGATTCCCGGCTTCTCGGCCTGGACCTGCGGACCCCATTGCCCGCCTCCGCCCGGCTGCTGTTGGCCCCAGCCGGGCGGTGCCTGGGGTTGGCCCCAGCCGGGCGGGGGTTGCTGTTGGCCCCAACCGGGTGGGGGCGGTGCCTGGGGTTGGCCCCAGCCTGGCGGGGGTTGCTGTTGGCCCCAACCGGGTGGGGGCGGTGCCTGGGGTTGGCCCCAGCCTGGCGGGGGCGGTGCCTGGGGCTGGCCCCAACCCGGTGGTGGCTGCCGTTGGCCGTCCGCGGGGTTGGGACTGCCCTGCTGAGGCTGGTTCCAACCGGGTTCTTCGGTCATGTGGGTCTCCTTGCTGTCCGGGTATCCCGATCCGCCTTGTGGGCGATCATCCCAGTCTTCCGTGCGTATCCGTCAATACCGGCAGGCCTGTACGGGACTTGGCGGATGAGATCGTGCCAGACCGCCGATGTTGTTTTGTCGAGCGGTACCGGAACACAAGGATTTCCATCGTCCACCGACGGGTTGTCCACAGGCGGGTTGTCCACAGGACCCGAAAGGTGTTCGCCACAGCGGTCGCAACGGGGAGAGCATGCAACACATGCCCAACACGTTCGTCACCGCCGCGTTCGATCTTCTTCTGGACCTTCTCTTACCACGCAACTGTGCCGGTTGTGGTTGTGCGGGGCCGGCGGTCTGCGCGGCCTGCGCAGGCTCGGTCGATCGGCCGGCATTCCTCGCCGCTCCGGGACAGATGGCCACACCGGGGCGGCGGGGGCCACCACCATCCTGCCTCGCCGGCGCTGTCTATGACGGTCCGTGTCGGCAGATCATCCTGGCCTTCAAGGAGGGTGGCCGCCGCGACGTTGTCAGGCCGCTGACGCTGGCACTCGCCCGTGCGGTGGCGGCGGCCCGATCCATGGCAACGCACGACGGTCCGGTCATCCTTGTGCCGGTACCACCGACGCGTGCCGCCCTACGGCAGCGTGGCTTCGACCATGTGCGCAGGCTTGGCGACGGTAGCGCCCGAGCGCTTTGCCGGGTCGGGGTGCCTGCTCGGGTAGTGCCGCTGCTGCGGGCGGCCCGGCCGGTGGCGGACCAGGCGGGTCTTTCCGCGGCGGACCGCGCGGCCAATCTCGACTCCGCCTTCGTCGTGCGTCACCGCGTCCGACCGCCCGACGGTTCTTCTCCCGCCAGGGCAGAGCAGGAGATCGGCAGGTGGAATGGCCGTTCGGCGTCCAAGGCGTTGTTCGTCGTCATCGACGATGTCGTGACGACCGGCGCGACCCTGTCCGAGGCCACAAGAGCGTTGCGCGCCGGCGGCGTACCGGTATCGGTCGCCGCGGTCGCCGCGGCCACGTTGGCCCGCCGCGGTCCTTCTGGAGATGACCGGCCCGAAGGTGTCCGTTTGCCTGCAACCGGGGTACCGGAGGGGTGAGACTGTCGTCACCACGTACCCGCGCCGTGGGAGCTGAGGAACGAAGCGTGGGCTTGGGTGCTCGGGGTCCGAGCGGAAGGAACGAGGCGGATACGCCCTAAAGCACGACATCGGCAGGTCGGACCGACCGCTTCCACGGGGATCGGTTGGTCATCACCTACCTCCGGTCGACAGGAAGGTGAAGCGAGTGGACATCGTCATCAAGGGAAGGCATACAGCGGTTCCGGAGAGGTTCCGCAAGCATGCCGAAGCCAAGATCGCGAAGTTGGAGAGGTTTGATCATAAGGCGTTCCGGGTGGATGCGGAGCTTTCCCGTGAGCACAACCCGCGCATGGCGCATGTTCGCGAACGTGTTGAGCTGACCGTGTTCTCGCGGGGTCCGGTCATCCGTGCCGAGGCAGCTGCCGCCGATCCCTACGCCGCGCTCGACCTGGCCGCGGCCAAGCTTGCCGAACGGCTACGGCGTGCCGCTGACCGGCGCAGCCGCCACAACGGGGCGGCGCGCGGTTCCCTCGGGCATCTGCCGGGTGCCCTGGTCGATCCGCTGGCGAACCTGCCGGGTGCTGCCGGGGCTGCGTCCTCCAGCCCTACCGACTCCACCCGTGGTACCGACGTCCAGACTGCCGAAAGCGACGCGGATTACGGTGATCCGGGCTTCTCGCCCCTGGTTGTCCGTGAGAAGATCCATCGAGCCGCCCCGATGACTCTCGACGACGCGCTGTCGAACATGGAGTTGGTCGGCCACGACTTCTATCTCTTCCGCGACGTGAGCACGGGTCTCCCGAGCGTTGTCTACCGACGGTGTGGTTACGACTACGGGGTGATTCGGCTTGAAGTAGGCGAGCATGACCATCCCGGTGCGGGTGTCGAGGTTCACCGCCATCAGTCAGGTTCCGGCGATGTCTATGACGAAGCTCGTGGTGTGGTCGCAACGGTGTAAACGTATGCAGGTCTAGCCGACGTGGGACCATCTGCCGTGGACGTCTTCAGTCACGTCCCCGCCACCCCATGCATCAGCACGGGGTGGCGGAGGCGTAGGCGGTCACGACGTGAAGGAGGTCACATGACGGGGGATGGGCGCCAACCAGGGGAGGAGTCGTCCTCGCCGTCGCCGACGGATCCCATCCGGGTGCTCGTTGTCGATGACCATGCGCTCTTTCGGCGTGGTCTGCAGATGGTTCTCGAACAGGAGAACGACATCGAGGTGGTAGGGGAGGCCGCGGACGGCTCTGAGGCCGTCACGATGGCGGTGGACATGGCACCGGACATCGTCTTGATGGACGTTCGGATGCCGCGCCGCGGTGGGATCGACGCGACCAGCGCGATCAAGCAGGCTGTTCCCAGCGCGAAGATTGTCATGCTGACCATCAGCGACGAGGAAGCGGACCTCTACGATGCGATCAAGGCGGGTGCCATGGGGTACCTGCTCAAGGAGATCTCGATCGACGAGGTTGCGACCGCCATCCGCGCGGTGCACGGCGGCCAGAGTCTGATCAGCCCGTCGATGGCGTCGAAACTTCTCACCGAGTTTGCATCCATGATCAAAAAGACCGATGATCGGCCACAGCTACCCACTCCCAGACTCACCGAGCGTGAGATGGAGGTCCTGCGGCTTGTTGCCAAGGGACTGAACAACCGTGACATCGCCAAGCAGCTGTTCATCAGTGAGAACACGGTCAAGAACCACATCCGCAACATCCTGGAGAAGCTCCAGCTGCACTCGCGGATGGAGGCGGTCGTCTACGCGGTCCGGGAGAAACTGTTGGAGATCACCTGAGGTTCCCAGGTGCACGCGGCACCGGGACTCACCGGAAAGTGACGGTGATCAGGTCGGTGTGTCCCGGAACCGCGGTCAGTCATCCGACAGCAGTGAGCCGATCCAGCAGTCGAGGCGGGTACCGTGCAGAACGAGACCTCGGCGCAGCGTGCCTTCGATAGTGAACCCGTTCTTCTCGGCTACCCGGCGGGAGGCCCAGTTGCCGACGCCGGACGTCCATTCGAGCCGTTCGATCCCCAAGGTGTGGAACGCCCAGCGCCCCACCACGCCGACCGCCTGCGTCACCACCCCTTGGCCACGCGCGCCCGGCGCGCACCAGTAACCCACCGCGGCCAAGCCGTCATCGGTCACGCGCATCAGGGCCACGGAGGCGAGTACCGACCCCGAGGTGGCGTCCAGCACGGCGAACGGGGCACCATGGCCCTGCTCCCACTGCCGCGGTGCGAACTCGGTGACGTAGGATGTGGCGTCGACCTGCATATAGGGCGTGGGCATCCTTGTCCACCGCTGGATGTCCGGATCCTGACAGGCGGCGTGAATCTCATCGATGTCAGCCGGGATCCACGGCCGTAGATGGAGCTTTCCCGCCGTAATCTCCACGGGTTCCAGTTTCGGCATGCTGGCCAGGATCGCCCATGGATCTGTCGGCCCCCGCATCCGGGGGTATGGGCACCGGCCGGGGGGTCTCGAACGTTGTCGTGGACAGGGTCCGACAACCGGGCAGAGCCCGGCATCCGTAGGGGATCGATGCAACCCGGCCAGGACGCCTGGCGCAAGTCCGGCCCGCCGCAGGGTGGATCGATCAGCGCGGGGGGCTAGTGTTGTTGTGTAGGTGACCCAGCCGACAAACCGCCCGAGGAGTTTCACCCGTGGTACTCGAGAAGATCCTCCGTGCCGGTGAGGGTCGCATTCTGCGCAAGCTCAAGGCGATCACCGAGCAGGTGAGCCTCCTCGAGGAGGACTTCGTCGGGCTCACGGACGCAGAGTTGCGCTCGATGACCGACGAGTTCCGCCAGCGGCTCGACGGAGGCGAGGAAACCCTCGACGAGCTCCTCCCCGAAGCGTTCGCGGCGGTACGCGAAGCGGCCCGGCGTACCCTCGGGCAACGGCACTTCGACGTCCAGATCATGGGTGGGGCGGCGTTGCACCTGGGCAACATCGCCGAGATGAAAACCGGTGAGGGTAAAACCCTCGTCTCGACGCTGCCTGCGTACCTGAACGCGTTGTCCCGCAAGGGCGTCCACATCGTCACGGTCAATGACTACCTGGCGCAACGTGACGCGGAGAACATGGGTCGGGTGCACCGTTTCCTGGGCCTGACGGTCGGTGTCATTCACCCGCAGATGTCACCGGCCGTCCGCCGTCAGCAGTACGAGGCTGACATCACCTATGGCACCAACAATGAGTTCGGCTTCGACTACCTGCGGGACAACATGTCGTGGAGCGGCGAGGAGCTCGTACAGCGCGGGCATAACTTCGCCGTTGTCGACGAAGTCGACTCGATTCTGGTCGACGAGGCCCGTACGCCGTTGATCATCAGCGGCCCGGCCGACAACCCGACCCGTTGGTACACCGAGTTCGCGCGTCTCGCGCCGATGCTTGTGAAGGACACCGATTACGAGGTCGAAGAGGGTAAGCGGACGGTCGCCATCGCCGAGTCCGGGGTGGCGAAGATCGAGGACCAGCTCGGCATCGAGAACCTCTACGAATCAGTGAACACGCCGCTCGTCGGCTATCTCAACAACGCGCTGAAGGCCAAGGAGCTCTACCGTCGGGACAAGGACTACATTGTCACGGACGGCGAGGTTCTCATCGTTGACGAGTTTACCGGTCGGGTGCTGCACGGAAGACGCTACAGCGAGGGAATGCACCAGGCGATCGAGGCCAAGGAGAAGGTCGAGATCAAGCAGGAGAACCAGACCCTGGCCACGATCACTCTGCAGAACTACTTCCGTCTCTACGACAAGCTGTCCGGAATGACCGGTACCGCGATGACGGAGGCGGCCGAGTTCCACCAGATCTACGTCCTCGGTGTGGTGCCGATTCCCACGAACAAGGAGATGGTTCGGGCCGACCAGCCCGACGTCGTCTACAAGACCGAGGTCGCCAAGTTCAACGCGGTCGTCGATGACATTGCTGAACGTAACAACAAGGGCCAGCCTGTTCTTGTCGGAACGACCAGCGTGGCGAAGTCGGAGTACCTGTCCAAGCAGCTGACCAAGCGAGGCGTGAAGCACGAGGTGCTGAACGCCAAACACCATGAGCGGGAAGCGTCGATCATCGCCGAGGCGGGGCGCAAGGGCGCCGTGACTGTGGCGACCAACATGGCCGGACGCGGTACCGACATCATGCTCGGTGGCAATCCGGAGTTTCTCGCTCAGGCCGAGTTGCGTCAGCGTGGCCTCAGTCCTATTGAAACCCCGGAGGACTACGAGGCGGCCTGGCTGGAGGCGCTGGAAAAGGCCCGTGCATCGGTTGCAGCCGAGCACGAGGACGTCGTGGCCTTCGGCGGTCTGTACGTTCTCGGTACCGAGCGTCACGAGTCCCGCCGTATTGACAACCAGCTACGTGGACGAGCTGGCCGGCAGGGCGACCGTGGTGAGTCCCGGTTCTACCTGTCGCTCGGTGACGATCTCATGCGGCTGTTCAACGCCGCGGCGGTCGAGGGCATCATGGACCGCCTCAACATTCCCGAGGACGTGCCGATCGAGTCGAAGATCGTTACCCGTGCGATCCGGTCCGCGCAGACACAGGTCGAAGGCCAGAACTTCGAGATCCGGAAGAACGTCCTGAAGTACGACGAGGTGATGAACAAGCAGCGTACCGTCATCTACGAGGAGCGCCGCAAGGTTCTCGAGGGTGCGGACCTGCATGAGCAGGTACGTCATTTCATTGATGACACGGTGGAGGGCTACGTCCGTGGCGCGACCGCGGAGGGCTATCCCGAGGAATGGGACCTCGACACCCTGTGGTCCGGTCTCGGCGAGCTTTATCGGGTGGGTGTGGAGGTTCCGTCGCAGGATGAGCGTGAGGGACTGACGACCGAAACGCTGATTGAGGATATGCAGGCCGACGCGCACGAGGCGTACGACCAGCGTGAGGATGAACTGGGCGTCGGCCCGGATGGTGAACCGCTCATGCGGGAGCTGGAGCGCCGGGTCGTGCTGGCGGTGCTGGACCGAAAATGGCGCGAGCATCTCTATGAGATGGACTACCTGCAGGAGGGTATCGGCCTGCGGGCCATGGGGCAGCGTGATCCGCTGGTCGAATACCAGCGGGAGGGCTACGACATGTTCCAGACCATGATGGAGGGCATTAAGGAGGAGTCGGTCAGACTCCTGTTCAACGCCGAGGTGCAGGTTCCTTCCGCTGACTCCACCACCCCCGAGGCTGTGGGCACCGCTGCCGGTACGGAGATCGTGCCCGCGGACCGCGCGGCGCAGGCAGCGGGCGAGGCCGGTCTCGTCGCGGCCGTGCGCGCCGCGACGGCCGGCGCCAGCGCCCCGGCTCCTTCGGCCGTAGCCGCCTCCGCGGATGTTCCTGGCCGACCAGTGGTGCCCACGCCCCCGCCGGTGTTCGTCAAAGGCCTGGAGCCGCGTCGTCCAACCGGCGATCTCCGTTACACCGCGCCGTCCGTGGACGGCGGGTCCGAAACGGTAACGACCCGCTCGTCCGGGGACGTACTCGGTGTCGGAGACGGGGAATCGGTGACGAGTGCGGGCACTGGTCGTACCGCCCGTAATGCTCCATGCCCGTGTGGTTCCGGTCGAAAGTACAAGCGTTGCCACGGAGATCCCTCGCACCGCAGCACAGCCTGACGGGTCCGCATCTCGCGTCCGCGGCTGGCCGGGCTCGGTCCTACTGTGGGTCGGGGGTGTGGCGGCACTCATGAGGTTCCGACGGTCGGGATCTCGGGGGAGTCAGCCGGTCTGTAGTGCCGTGACCCGCCAGCGGCCGTCGGACGTCTCCATACGCAGCGCGAGGGCACACGCCCGTTCGCCGCAGGCGATCACCGCGGCAACCTCCGCGATCCCATCGCGAGGCTCGCACACTCGCACGCAGCGCAGGGTGTAGCGGCGTTGGCGCACGTTGTCGGCTGCAAGGCGTTCAAGGTCTGCCTGGACGTGCGGAGTGGTCCAGGCGGCAAGGTGCGCCGCGGGCCGGATTCCCGTCATGGCCTCCACCATTGCGCGGACGACGACCGTGGCCACGGCGCGGGCGGAGGGGGCGGAACGGTTGTCCCGGGTGCCGGCGGTCCGGGGGCCGGATCGGGGCTGCGCCGGAACGTCCCTGGTGACGCGTTGCCGGAGATCACCCAGGTCGCTGTCAGGCAGCGCAAGGACGATGGGCGCCGGGTCCCGGTCGACCGGTGGGCGGGCGGCCCAGGTTCCCGCCTGCGGCTCGTCGTCGTACGGAGGTTCGGTTGGCGTGTTCGGTATCTGGTAAAGGTGACGCACGCGGGTGGAGCCTGGACGGGCGGAGGCAACGGCGGTCACGGCGCTTTTCTCCAGTCGACGGGGAGGGCGGGGTCAGGGCCCGGGGCGGGGCGGCTGGAGCCGCTGACCGGGCAGGATCTTGTCGGGGTCAGGGCCGATCACATGCTCGTTGGCGGCCCACCACCGTGGCCATTCCTGCGCGATTTGCGCGGCGGTCGCGCCAGGGGGGAGATGCCGGGCGGCGATCGCCCAGAGGTTGTCGCCACGCAGTACGACAACCTCGGAGCTGTTCAGGACACCGGTGTCGGACGGTACGGCCGGTAACCGGCCGGATTTACCGATTCCGAGCGACCCTGGTGCCACCAGTGGATCAGGTTGCGGGAGATCACGCGGTGGGGTGTCGTGAGGGTCCAGGTCGGGCCAGGGCGTCTGGGCGCCGGCCGATGCGCCGGGGGCAGGGGCGGGCGTGGGGGTGAACGTGGGGGTCGGGCTTGAATCGGTGGGCCGGTCGGAGGATCTGGCCGGCTGTGGGGACAAGTCCGTAGCGGTCGTGGGGGTGGGATCAAGCGCGACGGCACGGATGTCCAAAAAGGTGGCCGGATCTGTCTGTTTGGACGGACCTGGGGTGCTCGCGGGTGCCGCGGCTACGGGGCGGATGTCGCGCGGGTCAAGGTCGTGCGGGTCAAGGTCTGGCCAACGGATACCGGTTCGCGCCTGGGTGGCCGGGGGCTGGTCAGGGTTATTGGACGAGAGGCTGGCTGGTGTGAGCTGAGGGGTTGGGGCTGCTTGTGTCGCGGTGAGGGTGGTCGGTGTCGTCTGGATGTCGATGTCGGGCCATGCGGTCGCGGACGCCGTGACGGCGCCGGTCGTTCCGGTACCTGCTGTGGGGCTTGCCGCCAATGCCGGCACGGCGGTCCCCGCGGCGAGGGTTACCCCGAGAGTGATCTCGATAATGTGTCGCAGTGTCCTGGGAAGGATGCGGCGAGCTACGAGTGCGGCCATCTGGCCGCCCACTCCTGGCAGCGTCGCCAGCGCGCCCAGGAGAAATCCCAGGCACAGCCACAGCAGGCATGCCCAGGCGGCCAGGCCGACGACGCTCGTGAGCGCGTGTTCGGGGTCGGCGTTGATCCAACTGGGTAGCGCTGAGATGTCGGGCGGGAAATCGGTCCGCCGGGGGCCTGCGGCGATCATGAAGATCGCCAGTGCCGTGGTGGTGATGCTTCCCGTAAGGGCGGCCAGTAGGCGCCGGACGGCTGACACTGGCTACCCCCAAACCCGATGGACGATTATGAAACAGGTTGTTTGACTATGTTTGCTTGTGTAGTCGTCTGACGAATACGTGTCAACCCGGCTTGGGTGGTTTACCCGGCCTTGCTCCTGATTCCAGGACGAGGTCGTACCCGCACTCGAGGTCCCCGCCCGGTGCGCGACCATGTGGGCAGGTGGAGGTCGTCGGTGATGGTGGCGGTTGGTAGCGCCCGATCAGCCGGACGGCCCCGACCAGCCGGACGGTCCGACCACTATTGGTGTTGGGATTGATGGGGGTGTGGGTTGCGCTGGGAGGCCCTGTTTGCCGATCTTGAGATGCAGTGGGAGGCGGCTGAGGCGGCCGACCTCGACGCCGAGCTCGTGGATAGAAGCCGGCGGGAGGTCGGCTACCTGCGCCTGATCGACCGCCTGCGCCCAGCGATCGGAACATGGCTGCGGTTGGGTGTTCTGGCGGGCGGGCGGGACGGCGGTGCCGTCCTCGGCGGTCGGCTCGTGGCACTGGGGATGGACTGGCTGCTTCTCCAGGAATCGACGGCACAGGAAGTATTACTACCGCTGCGTTCCGTGTTATGGGTGCACGGTCTGGCGGCGGCCTCCGCCCAGCCCGGTCATGAAGGTCCGCTGGCGGCCAAGCTGGACCTGCGGTACGCCCTGCGAGGGGTCGTACGGGACCGTTCGCTCTGCTCGGTCGTGGTTGTTGACGGCACAGCCGTGACGGGCACCATCGACCGGGTCGGAGCGGATTTCTGTGAGGTGGCCGAACATCCTGATGACGAGTTCCGCAGGGCGCGTTCGGTGCGCGCTGTGCGGACGGTTCCGCTGGCTGCGATCGGGTTCGTCCGCCGAACAGCGTGAGATCGGCCTTTGGACCGGAGGCCCCTCGCGGTCGGTTCTCGTCGAGAGGCAGTCGGTTCATCCCGACAGTCGGTTCTCGTCGAGGAGTGCGTCGCCTCTCCCCAGCGGGTTGGCGACCACGAACGCGCGGGTCTGCTCGTATGCCCGCTGGATGTACGCCTCAAGCTCGGTGCGTTCCACCCGCCACTGCCCCCGGCCGCCGATCTTGATCGCGGGGAGTTCGCCCGAGCGGACCAGCGCGTATGTCTGGCTCGACGAGATGTTGAGGATCTCTGCCACATCGCTGAGTTGAAGGAAGCGCTCGTTCATCGGCATGTCTCTCTGGCGATGGATGGGTCGTGTCTCCTGTGTATCAGACTCCGAGGGGCGAATCGCCTGTGAATGCCTCTACTTGTGGATAACAGCCGCGGTTCGCCTGGTTCGGTAGTCGGGGCCCATCCGCGGCCGTTGTCGTGGACCACGTACTCTCGGCGATCGGGGTGCGCATCGGATATGTCCGTCACCGGGTCTACCGTCGCATCCGTAGTCCGCCCACCAGTAGTTCCTGACCGGCCAACGGCAGTGCGACCACGGGGGTACGGCAGAATTGCAGAGCGATCTGCCGGTTCCGGTGTTTTCGTGTTGCCCGGCGGCCGGACGGGACCCTAGCCACCTGGAGGTCCGGGTGCCCGACCTCACGCCCGCCCTGGCGCCTTCGCCGAAACCGGTGGTGCCACCGTCGCCACCTGCCCGCCGGTTGACCCGCCGGCGTTGGCGGGACTCGCGGCTCCTGATCGGTGTCCTGCTGGTGCTGGTGTCGGTCGTGGCGGGTGCCAGGCTGTTCGCCACTGCCGACAGAACCCGAGCCTGGGTGGTGGCGCAGGCAGATCTACCGGCCGGTCATGTCGTGGTGGCGGCGGATCTCACCACGGCCTCGGCGCATCTGGGTTCCGACACCGCTGCTCGCTACTACCCGGGTGAGCGGAGTTCGGAGATGGTCGGAGCAATGCTCGCGCGCCCGGTTTCGGCCGGCGAGCTGGTCAGCGGCGCGGACTTCGTGCGGGACGGAGTCGCCGCGACCCGGCTGGTTCCGGTGGTTGTCAAAGACGGCCGGGTGCCTCCGCTTTCTCCGGGTGATCATGTGGATGTCTTCGTGTACCAGCGGTCGGCCGTTGTGTCCGCGAATTCGGCGCAGTCGGCAGGCCAGTCCGTTCAGACGGCGCAGGCCGCCTCGGCCGGCAGCGGTGCGGAGGTGCTTGTGCTGCACGACGTCGAGTTCATCTCGCGTGAAGTTCTTACGGGGGGCGCTCGATCCCTGACGCTACGGGTGCCGGTGGATTCTGCAATCAATGCGGTGGCTGCTTCCCAGAGCGAGCGCGTGGACGTCGTCAAACTCGAGCGCGGTTCCCGCGGCGAGGTGGGCGGGGTGGGCCCGACGGCTGTCCCGGGATTCGGGCAATGAACCTGCCGATCCTGACCGCGGTCACGAACTCGGTCGTCGAGTCCGGGTTGGTGACCGCGTTCGACCGCCGCGATCTCGGGGTGACGGTCGTCCGCCGATGCGTGGATCTGCCCGATCTGCTGGCCGCCGCGACGACGGGCGCGGCGCGGGCCGCCCTGTTGTCGGCGGACCTGCGTCGACTGGACCGGGAAGCGTTCACCCGGCTCGCGGCTGCGGGAGTCGCGGCCATTGGGCTGATCGTGCCGGGGGACGAGGACGGTGAGCGGCGGCTGCGCCAGCTCGGCGTCGTCGCGGTGATCGCGACTGACTCGACCGCCGAGGTGGTGGCGGCCGCGGTGGTGGAGGCGGTTCGGGCGCTGTCCGACCGAGGACCCGCGGCGCTGCCCGCCGGTGCGTACGGAGAGCCGATGGCCGGCTTCGCCGCATTGGCGCCGGTGGTTCCCCAGTCGGCATCCGTCGATCTTTCGGAGCTCGGGGACGGTCGGGTGATCGCGGTCTGGGGCCCGACCGGCGCGCCTGGGCGCACCACGGTGGCGTTGGGCCTGGCCGCGGAGTTGGCCGGCATGGGCATGTCGACGCTGTTGATCGACGCCGATGTCTACGGCGGATCGGTGGGGCAGCTGGTGGGCCTGCTGGAGGAGGCCCCCGGGCTTGCCGCCGCGGCCCGGGCGGCGAACCAGGGGACCCTCGATATCCCCCGCCTGGCGGTGCTGTGCCGGGATCTCGGCGGGGGGTTGCGGGTCCTGCCGGGGATCGCCCGTCCGTCGCGGTGGCCGGAGCTTCGTCCGGCGTCCGTCGAGGTTGTGCTGGCGCTGGCCCGCCAGCTTGCCAGTTTCGTCGTGGTGGACTGTGGGTTCTGCCTGGAGATGGACGAGGAGCTGTCGTTCGACACGACCGCGCCGCGTCGCAACGGGGTGACCCAGACGGTGCTCGGCACGGCTGACACCGTGCTGGCAGTGGCGTCGGCCGAGCCGGTCGGGCTCGTGCGGTTCGTTCGAGCCCTGTCCGAACTGCGCGATGCCGTGCCTGGTACGAATCCGTGGATCGTCGTGAACCGGCTCCGCGCGTCCGCGGTCGGGGGAGACGCTCGCCGTGAGGTCGCCCGGTCGATGGTGCGCCATGTCGGGGCGGAGCCGGTGGCCCTGGTACCGCTGGATGTCGCGGCGATGGACACCGCGCAGGCTGTCGGTCAACTGCTACGTGACGTTGCTCCGCAGTCGCCTGCCCGGCTGGCAATCAGCGAACTCGCGGCGCGGGTGGCTGGGCGTCCGGTCCGCGGGCGTCGGCGACGTTCGTCGGCCCGCCGTTGAACTGACCAGAATCACGTCGGTCGATTTTGACCGAGATGTATCAACCGGTGTATGTCGACCGGGACGGTGGCTACCGGCGCGCACAGGCGTGCCCGGTCGGTCACGACAGTCTGCGGGGATGGCCCCGGCGAGGGGCGGATCCCCTGGTTTGTTGTTTGTTCCGTTCTTGCGTTCCGGTTGTGCGAAGTGCCGCCGGTGAAGACGGTCGGACGTGGACCGTAGATGTCGGTTTTATGTTGGAATCCTCCTTTCGCCGTCGCGAGGAACGGTTACGGACCGCGGTTCCGGGGCAGTCTGTCTGGGTGACTGATCGTACGACGAACCTAGCACTTGGCAATCATCTCGCTGTTCGAAGTGGGGTGCGCGTGTCGGGGTGGGCGCTTCGAGCCCAGCCAACGTGAGGACCTTTCTCGGAAAGAGACGGTCACGGTACGGAGGTCGCCTTTGGTGCAGAAAGCGATAACTACCTTGTTTTGATAACATTCGGTTAGTATGAGCACCTGCGTCACCGCAGTGGTGGGAGCAATTAATGATCACCAAGTGCTCGTTCGAAGCGACGGGGGGTGTACCGGGTGAGCCGGGAGTACGCCAAGGCCGTGGGCGCCCGTCTACGGGCCATACGGATCCAACAAGGAATGTCGTTGCAAGGGGTGGAGCAGAAATCCCGGGGGCGGTGGAAGACCGCAGCGGTCGGCTCCTACGAGCGCGGCGACCGGATGATCAGCGTTCATCAACTGTCGGAACTCGCGGCTTTCTACGGGGTTCCGGTCTCAGCGCTTCTGCCGGACGAGGAGGCGCTGCCGCCGCGTGAGCGCCGGCCGCGTACCGTCCTCAACCTCAAGAGGCTCGGAGAAGCGCCACCTGACTCCTCCGCACTGGTACGACGTTGGGTGGCGCAGATACAGCGCCAGCGAGACGACTACGCCGGGCATGTCCTGTCCATCCGCGATGGTGACCTGCGGGCGTTGGCCCTTCTCCACGACACCACCCCGCAGGAGTTCTCCGAGCGGCTGCGTGGATGGGGTGTGCTTGAGACGAGCTTCGGCGAAGGTGAAGGTGAAGATGAAGGCGAGAAGGAGGTCTCCGAGTAGCCCTTCGGTACGCCGGGCGGGGTGGCATCCGCACTGGCGGGATGGCGCCGGCGACCACTGACGACTACGGACGGCAGACGGACGGCAGACGGACGGCGGCGCAGGGCGTGCAACTGCGAGACGGACCCACAGCGGGAGGTGGCTGATGGCTGGCAGACGGGCGCCCCGTCGCGGACTGGTGCTGGGCGCCGGCGGCGTGCTCGGGTCGGCGTGGATGATCGGGGCTTTGCGAGCCTACGAGGAAACAACCGGTATGGACGTCCGTGACATGGACATGGTCGTCGGTACCTCCGCCGGTTCGGTGATAGCTGCTCTGATCGGCGTCGGTACAGATGTCGGGACAATGGTCAACTCCGAGTACGGTCGACCTCTCTTCAACGATCCGGTCCTCGACTACACCCGGCTCGGTTCCGCGCTGCCACCGAGGCCGCGGATGCGGATCGGCTCCCGCCGTCTGCTCGTCACCTCGGCGCGCCACCCGCGCAGTGTGACTCCGCTGGTGGCCCTGGTCTCCCTGCTCCCGCAGGGGCGTGGCACGCTGGCCGCGGTCGGTGACCTCGTGGCCGCGGCGGGTTCCAGCACGACCACCTGGCCGACTCCCGTACCGCTGTGGATCGTCGCGATGGACTACGACACCGGGACCCGGGTCGTGTTCGGCGCGCCCGGCGCGCCCGAGGCGTCGATCGCCGACGCGGTCATGGCGTCGTGCGCCATCCCGTCCTGGTATGCCCCTGTCATGATCGACGGACGGGCCTATGTGGACGGCGGGACTCGGTCGCCGGCTTCTGCGGACCTTCTGGCGGGTGTCGGGCTCGACGAGGTCCTGGTGCTCGCGCCTGCCTGTTCCTTCGCGTTCGACCAGCCGCGGGGTGCGCTGGCCCGGATCGAACGCCGGATGCGGCGGGTGGCGACGCGGGTGGTGGTACGGGAGGCCGAGTTGCTGCGGTCCGCCGGCACGCGGGTGACGGTGATCTGTCCGGGTCCGCGTGATCTGGAGGTCATCGGTGGCAACGTGATGGATCTCACCCGTCGCAGACAGGTCTTCGAGACCTCGTTGCGGACCAGTGCGACCGCACTGGCAACCGCTGCCGAGGGCCGCCTCGCCGCAGCCGGTTGACCGTGGACGGCGCCGGTCGACCGTGGACCGCCGCCGGTGCCGCCCGGCAACCACCTTCCGGCAGGACGACGCAACACCACCGCCGACCGGGCGTCGGGTGGCTCACGGCACACTGGCAGTGTGCGCATATACCTGCCGTCGACGTTGCCGGCCGCACGGGTCGTCCTGGAAGAGCGGACAGTGCCCGGTGGGCTCGGCTTCGCGGTAACCCCGGCGCTTCGGGAGTGGTATGCCCATTCGGATACCGAGGACATGGAGTACGCGTCGCTTCTCGCCGCGGCCAGGGCGAGCCTGCGGCTGCTCGACGTCGACCAGGACGCGCCCCGGCGGCGGGTGGTGTTCGCGGTGGACGTCGACGAACGCGACGTGCGGATTCGCGATGACCTTGATCGGGGGGTTGTCGAGGTGACCATATCGGTGCCGATGTCGGCGTTGCGGGCTGTTCACGCGGACAGCGCCGACGCGCAGGTGGTTGTTGCCGCGGCCGCGGCCGCCGTGGTGGAGGCGGATCTCGGCGGTGATGACGCGGCCTTCCTGGTGGACACGGCTGACGGGTACGAGCTCCTCTGGTATGCCACCCAGGAACTGGGGGATCTTTTCTAGTGGATGCCGTGACCGTCGTTCCGGAGCCTGTCAACGAGCCGATCCGTGACTATGCGCCGGGCAGCCCGGAGCGGGACCGCCTGCAGGCCGCCGTGACCGGGATGGCCGGGGAACACGCCGAGTTCGGGCTGACCATCGCCGGGGAGTCCCGGCCGGGCGCGGGTGAGCCGTTCGAGGTGGTTGCCCCGCACCGGCACGCACTGGTGCTGGGCACCGGACGGGCCGGTGCGCCGCGCGATGTCGCCGACGCGGTCGAGGCGGCCCTGGCGGCCGGGCCGGGTTGGCGGGCGCTCGACCCCGACGACCGGGCCGCGGTGTTCCTGCGGGCAGCCGAGCTGCTTGCGGGGCCGTGGCGGGACACCCTCAACGCCGCGACCATGCTCGGGCAGAGCAAGAGCTGCTTCCAGGCGGAGATCGACGCGGCCTGTGAACTGATCGACTTCTGGCGTTTCAACGTCGCGTTCGCCCGTGGGATCGCAGCCGGGCAGCCGCTGTCGTCCGCCGGTACGTGGAACCGGTTGGACTACCGCCCGTTGGAGGGGTTCGTCCTCGCGGTGACGCCGTTCAACTTCACCTCGATCGCGGCAAACCTGCCGACCGCTCCGGCGATCATGGGTAACACGGTGGTCTGGAAGCCCAGCCCGACCCAGCAGCTTGCCGCTCACCACACCATGTCGCTGCTGGCCGCGGCCGGCCTGCCGCCCGGAGTGATCAATATGGTCACCGGGGACGGCGCGGCGGTCTCCGCGGTCGCGCTGCCGCATCGTGATCTCGCGGGGGTGCACTTCACCGGGTCCACCGCGACGTTTCGTGGGATGTGGCGAAAGATCGCAGAGGGCATCGACGGCTATCGCAACTACCCGCGGCTGGTCGGTGAGACGGGCGGGAAGGACTTTGTCGTGGCCCATCCCAGTGCCGATCCGGATGCCGTCGTGGTCGCGCTGGTCCGTGGTGCGTTCGAGTACCAGGGGCAGAAGTGCTCGGCGGCGTCGCGCGCCTACCTGCCCGCGTCGATGTGGCGGGCCGGGCTGCGGGACCGGCTGGTCGCCGAGACGGCGGCTGTGACTTACGGCGACGTGGCGGACCTGAGTCTGTTCGGCGGCGCGGTGATCGACCGGCGGGCGTTCGACCGGCTGTCGGCCCTGCTGGCACGGCTGCGGGCGGACACGGATGTGTCGGTTCTCGTCGGCGGTGCGACCGACGACCGGGTCGGGTTCTTCGTGGAGCCCACCGTGGTGGTGTGCGCGGACCCGACGCACGAGGTGTTCCGCACCGAGTACTTCGGACCGCTCCTTGCTGTGCATGTCTACGACGACCGGCCGACAGGCCCCGGTCCGGATGGGTTCACGACGGTATTGCGGGATCTCTCCGATGTCGCGCCCTACGCGCTGACCGGTGCGGTTTTCGGCCGTGACCGCGGAGCGCTCGCGGCGGCCATGGCGGCGTTGCGTTACAGCGCTGGAAACTTCTACGTCAACGACAAACCGACCGGCGCGGTGGTGGGTCAGCAGCCGTTTGGCGGCTCGCGCGCGAGCGGTACCAATGACAAGGCCGGTTCCGTGCTGAATCTGCTGCGATGGGTCTCCCCACGGGCACTCAAGGAGACTTTCGACCCACCGCGTCGGGTCGCCTACCCGCACATGAGTTGAGAAGATCTTGAAATGGGGTCCGAAGGCCCGACCCGGGCCACGCCCGGACCACACTGGTTGACGGTTGGTTGTCCGATGGTAACTGGACGTCCAAAACGCACCTGTGAAATGGTCTGTTACCGGTATCGACCGAAGGATGTTTGCGCTGGGCGTCCACAACGGTGACCGGGTGCGTCGACTGAGTCGTGCGTCGCAATTGCCCGTTGCCGCCGCGGAAGATCGTCGTACTGCTTCGCGATACTTTGTGATGGATTCACGGTGTGCCCGGCACATCCGAAGAAAGCTCTCGTAGTCATGATGAGGTCCTCGGACGCAGTCGGGGCCGTCACCCATGCCGGTGTGGATCTCGATGGAGCGCACCGTGGGAAGGAGGCTGATCGTTCGTGTTCTACCTCGCCAGCCAGATCCTGGTGTTCGTTGCGGCGGCACTGATTATCGGTGCGCTGCTGACCTGGGTGCTCCTCATCGGCCCGGTGCGGCGCCAGAGCGAGGCGGCCCGCCATGCCCTGGCCGCCGCCGGCACCATCGCCGACAACGGTGTGGCTTGCGTGGACGTCGGGGAGTCCGAGACCGTCGTCACGGTGCCGACCCACAGCTCGGAGGTTGCTTCGGCGGCCCTGGTCAACGAACTGAGTATCCGGTTGCGACGCCAGGAGGACGAGTCCGCGCTGGACAAGGCGGAGCTCACGGCCCGGCTGGCAACCGCTGAGCAGCAGGCTGCCCGGTACGAGCGACGTGTCGGCGCCGCCGAGCTGCGGATGACCGCTGCCGAGCGGCAGGTCACCGCGGCCGGTGAGCGGGTGCGCATGATCGAGCAGGCCCTTACGCAGGCGCAGGCCCTTACGCAGGCGCAGGTGCAGGCCGACAGGCATGACAGCCGGACGGCCGGCGTGCCGGCGGTGGTGGTACCGGCCGCTCGCGCCGCGCTCGGGGCCGGTGGTTCAGCGAGGGACGTTGACACCGTCGGCGGATCCGGCGGGGTCATTGCGGTATCCGGTGAAGCGGCCGCAGGTCAGGGCGAGGCGGTCGAGGCGCTCGCAGCCGAGGCCGAGCAGCTACGGACCCAGCTTGCCGAGGCCGAGGGACGGGCGGCGAAGTTCTCCTCCCGGCTGGCGATGGCCCGCACCGAGGCGGAGGCCGCGCAGCGCCAGGTCGCGACGATGACCACCAGGCTTGACCGCCACCAGGCCGAATGGGCGGCGGAGAAGGTACGGCTGCTGGCCCGGATGAGTCAGACCGAGCAGAGTGTGACGGCCATCGACCGTGGGGACGCCGCCATCGACCGTGGGGACGCCGGGTCCGACCGTGGGGAGAGCGAGGTCAACGGCCAGGAGGTAAACGCTGATCGCGCAAACACCGGCGCTCAGGAGGACTTCGGCGATGACTTCGACTTCGATGGTAGGGACCCGGCGCTCGCCGGTGTGGTCCCGGTGCAGACCGCCCGGCGGGTGCCCGGGGAGTACCCCGGGCAGCGCTGCGCGGCGCTGCCCGGCTCGGCCGCGCCTGCGGGGCTGACGTCGACGCCCGGCGACTTCCCGGCCGCCGCGTCGGTGGAGGAGTCCGGTGGCCGGCGGGACAACCTGAAGGAGATCGTGGGGATCGGCCCGGTCGTGGAGGCGCGCCTGCACGCGCTCGGTATCGCCAGCTTCCGCCAGCTTGCCGAGCTCGACGACGACGGGGTGGACAGGCTCGTCCGCATCCTCGACGGGTTCGGCGACCGGATCGTCCCGGACGACTGGGTGGGTCAGGCGCGCTCGCTGTACGAGCGCCATTACAGCGGCACCGCCTGACGCCCACGGTCACGAAAGATCATGTTTCCGAGATTAGCCATTCGGTCTCGGCTTCGAGGATTCGACGGTCGGTGATGTCCACGTAGAGCCACAGGTGCCCGCCGTAGACATCCCCGTTGAAAACCGGGATGTGGCTGCGCGCGAACACGCGTCCGTCGGAGAACATCACCTCCTCGTCCCGGACCTTGCGCCGTCTGCGTAGCAGCAGGTCGAGCCGGGCAGCGAACCCTGAGGGGTCCTCCACCAGGGTGCACACCGGACGGGCCACGGTCCGGCAGTCGACACCGATCAGGTCTGCGGGGGCGTCGGCAAGTTCGAACAGGTCGCAGAAGTTCTGGTTTACCGCGACCACCCTTGCGTCGCCGTCGGCCATGAGAACGGAGCTGGGGAGGGTCGCGAGTAGTATTTCGAGCCTGTCGTCACGATCGTGACAGGCCCCGTGGACGCGCATCAGCTCGTCGAAAAGACAGCCACAGGCGTTGTGGGGACCCGGTGGATCGTCATGCGCTCCACCGGGTACGGATCGGGGTTCTCGGCCCAGGTCTCGCGAGGCGAGGCGCGGGTCAGGTTCCGGCCTCTGGACGGCGGGCTGGGATCGCGACGGGTGCCGAGGAAGGACGGGCATGTTCCGTGCCACCGCGGCGTCGGTGCCATGGCAGGACCCGGGCTGCGGTGCAGGCGTACCTGTGCCGCGGCCGGCCGCGGGAGTTCCGCTGGGGTGCGGGGCCCGGTGACCTCCGATCAGGCGTCCCGTCGGGTGCCCTGCACCGTTCCGGTTCGGTCTGCCCGTGGCGGGTGGGACGCGATCTGCCGCGCCGGTAGGGCGGTCTGCCGGGACCGATGACCAGCCGTACCCCTGCGCGACCCGGCGGCCCGGCACCCAGCCGCGGATGTCGAGGTTGCGGATTTCAGGGCTTCGGACGTCGGGGTGCTCGCGCTCCGACGATCGTGCGGGTAGGGACCCGAGGTCCTCGCGCCGGTTCGGTGGGTCGGTGGGTCCGACAGCCGGAGCCGGTGGCCATGCCAGCGGTGGCCATGACAGTGGCGGTAGGAAGGCGGTCAGCGTCCCGACGAAGCAGCGGCGCCGGCCGTCCGGGGACGGCGTCCCCACGGCATACATGATCACATCGCGTGTTTCGCCGGCTGGTCGCACCAGCCGGAGCCGTGTCCACAGAGCGTTACCATGAATTATTGCTCTTCGCCACTGCCTGCGAATACCGGGTAGGTCCGCCGGATGGACGGCGCGTTCCCAGCCATATCCCAGGGCTTCTTGCTCGATGATTCCTGTCAGATCGCACCAGCGCTGGCTGACGAAAGTATGGCGGCCGGCAGTGTCGGTCGCGAATACCGCAATCGGACAGTTCCGGGTGAGCATCGTGAACATTTCCCAGCCAGCATTGAAAAACTCTGGTGTATCAGTTCCACCCCTATTTTCGATCATCGCTGAAGTCCGTTTCCGGGACGGTCCGCTGGACCGTCCGATGCGCCAGGCGATGATCCAGAGCATCTCCAGGGTAGCTGAGTCTGCACGTCAACCCTTCTCGGCGGCGGATGGGGCATGGTGTTGGCACCCGGATGCCGGTTTCGGCAGCCGGTTGCGCGACTGGTGGACTTCAGGTATTTTCGCCGGCTGGAACCGGCGCGCGTAACTGGTTGATGCGCGCCGTCCGGCTACGGACATCTGAAGGTTAGCGCCAGCTGTCGGCCCCCATCGGAATTCGTTCCAGGTGTTTCTCTCCCGATCGGCCGGGCGTCGCTTGTACCCCGGGCGGTTTCGGGTGATGACGGTCGCTCCGGGTGATTTCCCGAAGAACTGACGGCTGTCTCGTTCATGCGTTGGCAGCCCGATCGTCGCCCAATACGGAAAGTAGCGATCACCTGATCGAATGTGTGATCGGTTTCGTCTCGCCGCGGGTTGCCCCGGGGGCGGTGCGGGTGGCATGTGATGGTTGTGCAAATATTGTTGCCGGAGGTCCGGGGGATCCGGAGGGTGGGGACTTGATAGGGCGCGGCCCACTTCCTACTCTTCGTGGTAATTGTCCGGATCGAAGGCAGACGTGCGACCGGGGGGATCGGGTTTTCTGTGGCGGCACGCGGCGGCTGGATGGACGCAACTTCACTCGTCGAGACCGAAGTGCGTGAACTGGTCCGGCGCCGCTCGCTCGACCCGGTTCGCGAACCCACCCAGATCCGCCAGCTCGTCGAGGACGTCCTCGGTGATTATGAGGAACGAGCGCTTACCAGTGACCTGCCCGCGATTGTCGACCGCGCCACCACCGCGCGGCTCGTGCATGACGCGGTCGCGGGATTCGGGCCGTTGCAGCGCCATCTCGACGATCCGACCGTGGAAGAAATCTGGATCAACGAACCCGGACGCGTTTTTGTCGCCCGTAACGGGCGCAGCGAACTGACGACGACGATCCTCACGGCCGACCAGGTGGCGGACCTCGTCGAACGGATGCTGAAGAGTTCCGGGCGCCGGGTCGATCTGTCCACCCCGTTCGTGGACGCGACGCTGCCGGACGGCTCGCGCCTGCACGTGGTCATCCCGGACGTCACCCGGGTCCACTGGTCGGTCAACATTCGTAAGTTCATCCTGTCCGCCGCGAGCATGGAGGAACTCGTCGGTTTCGCGACGATCACTCCGTCGGCGGCGGCTTTCCTGGAGGCCGCTGTCGGGTCCGGGCTGAACATCATCGTCGCGGGCGGGACCCAGGCGGGCAAGACCACGATGCTCAACTGCCTGGGTTCGGCGATTCCCGGCCGGGAGCGGGTCATCACCTGCGAGGAGGTCTTCGAGCTCAAGCTCCGGGCTCCGGACTGGGTGGCCATGCAGACCCGTCAGGCCAACCTGGAGGGCACCGGCGAGATCCGGCTGCGACGTCTGATCAAGGAGGCGCTGCGGATGCGCCCCGACCGCATCATCGTCGGGGAGGTCCGCCAGGAGGAGGCTCTCGACCTGCTGATCGCCCTGAACTCGGGCCTGCCCGGGATGTGCAGCCTGCATGCGAACTCGGCCCGTGAGGCAATCACCAAACTGTGCACCCTCCCGCTGCTCGCCGGGGAGAACGTCAGCCACGCCTTTGTGGTGCCGACGGTCGCGGCCAGCGTCGACCTCGTCGTCCACCTGACCAAGGACGCCCACGGGCGCCGGCGCGTCACCGAGATCGTCTCGCTGCCGGGCCGCACCGAGGGGGACGTCATCGAGGTCGCGCAGATCTACCGGTCGCGTGGCGACACCCTGATCCGAGCCGACGGATATCCGCCCCACGCCGACCGGTTCGCCCGCGCCGGCTACGACCTGCCCGCCCTGCTCGCCGCGACCGACCGCGAACGGGCCCGGGGTGAGATCGCGGTGGAGCGCTGATGGGTATCTTCCTCGGTCTGCTTCTCGGCCTCGGGCTGTTCCTCGTCGTCGTCAGCGGGAGTCCGCGTGCCTCGCGCAATCCCGGCGCGGCGAAGTGGCGGAGGCGAACCCGGGAGCTGCTCGCCCAGGCGGGTATTCCGGGAGTCAGCCCCGACCAGTTCGTCATGATCAGCATCGGGGTCGGGTCGCTGGTCGGTCTGACCGTGCTGGCCTTCACCGCCACCTGGTCGCTCGCCGCGGCGTTCTTCCTGTTCGCGGCGCTACTGCCGCGCACGATGGTGCTGCGACGCCGTCACACGCGCGTACACGACCTGCGGGAACTGTGGCCGGACGTCGTTGACAACCTGGCCAGCGCGGTACGGGCCGGGATGTCCCTGCCAGAGGGGCTCGCGTCCGTGGGCGTGCGCGGTCCGGCTCCGCTGCGTCCCGCCTTCGCCCGCTTCGGCGAGGACTACCGGGCCACCGGGTCGTTCTCGGCAAGCCTCGACCGGCTCGCGGACGACCTCGCGGACCCGATCGCGGACCGGATCATCGAGTCGTTGCGGATGGCGAGGGAAGTCGGCGGCACCGATCTGGGCCGGCTGCTGCGGACCTTGTCGACGTTCCTGCGGGAGGACGCGCGGACCCGAGCCGAACTGGAGGCCCGGCAGAGCTGGACGGTCAATGCCGCCCGCCTCGCGCTCGCCGCCCCATGGGCCGTCCTGCTGCTGCTGGCAACCCGTGGGGACACCGTGCGCGCCTATGACAGCCCGACCGGCGTCGCCGTGCTCGGGGCCGGCGGTGGGGTGTCGATGCTGGCGTACCTGCTCATGAAGCGGATCGGGCGGCTGCCCGAGGAAGGCCGGGTGCTGCGGCCATGAGCCCGCGACCATGAGCGCGCCGCGAGCATGCCATGAGCGCACCGCGAGGGCATCATGAGCCCGGCCGCGACAGGCGGCCTGCTCGGCCTGCTCGGCGGGGTCGGACTGGTGATCGTCGTCCTGCGGTCGCCGACCGCCCGGCGGATTCGGCTCGCCGACCGGATCGACCCCTACCTGCGCGACACCCCGTCACAGTCCCGGCTGCTCGCGGACCGCACGCGGTCCGGGGCATCCTCGCGCAGCGGGCTGGAGGCGTTGCTGCGGCCGTTTGTCAACGACGCGGCACGGCGGCTCGACCGTTTCCTCGGTGGACGTTCCGCCCTGCAGCGGCGCCTCACCCAGGCCGGCGGACGGACGTCGAGTGAGGAGTTCCGGATCCAGCAGGTGATCTGCGCGGCCGTGGGTGCGCTTCTCGGCGCCTTCCTGCTGCTGGTGCGGGCACTGTCAGGCTTCGGACCGCCTCCGATCGTCGGTGTCGCCCTGGTGGTCGCCGGTGTCGCGGGCGGGATCCTCGGACGGGACTGGTGGCTCGGCCGCGCGATCCGGGAACGCGAGGAGAAGATCCTCATCGAGTTCCCGACCGTGGCCGAACTGCTCGCGCTGGCGGTGACCGCGGGAGAGAGCCCGATCGGCGCGTTGGAGCGGGTGAGTCGACTGTCACACGGCGAGCTCGGCCGCGAGCTGCGGTCGGCCCTTGCCGACGCCCGTGCCGGCGCCACCCTGGTGCAGGCGCTGGAGGGGATGGCCAGCCGGACGACGGTCGCCTCCCTTGCCCGGTTCGTCGACGGCATGGCCGTGGCCATCGAGCGCGGCACCCCGCTGGCGGAGGTACTGCGGGCGCAGGCGGTCGACGTCCGCGAGGCGGGCAAACGCCAGCTGCTGGAGGCCGGCGGCCGCAAGGAGATCGCGATGATGGTGCCGGTCGTGTTCTTTGTTCTGCCGACTACCGTGATCTTCGCTTTCTATCCGGCGATCGTGAGTCTGACCTTCAATGCGCAATGACGATGTATCTATCCGGAGGAGTTGTTGGCTGTGCATGGTCTGGTGGTGGCAGTGAGCCGGTGGATCTCGGCACGGGAACAGATATGGGAACAGGCGTCCCGGGCCGGGCGGCGTACCCGCGGTGACCGCGGTGACGTGCCCGGCTGGGTGATGGTCACGGTCATGACGGCCGCTCTGGTGGTGGCCTTGTTGGCAATCGCGGGCCCGGCGCTGAACGACGCCTTCAGCAATGCGATCAACTCCGTGACCGGCGGTAAATGACCGCGTCCGGTCCGGCGCCGGTGGCGGACCGTGGATCGGCTGTCGTCGAGTTCGTGCTGGTCGGGACGTTGCTGCTGTTTCTGTTCCTGGGTGTGGTGCAGGTCGGCATTGTGCTGCACATTCGCAACACCCTTGCCGCCGATGCGGCTGAGGGCGCCCGGCACGCGGCGAACCTGAACGCCGCACCCGACTCGGGCGGTCCGTACGCCGAGCAGCTGATCACTTCGTCCGTCCCGGGTAACACGGCCGGTAACTGCACCAGCAACGCGGTGACCGGGCCGGCCGGGGTGCCGCTGGTCGAGGTGCACTGCCAGGTTTCCGTACCGCTGACCCTCGTGCCGCTGGGCGCGAGCACGACGATCAGCGTTGTCGGACACGCGGTGCAGGAGACGCCGTGAACTCGACTGTTCCCGTCGAGGCCTCCGTCGAGGTCGCAGTCCAGGTCGCAGTCCAGGTCGCCGTCCCTGTCCGGGGCGAAGCCAACGGCCCGCGGGTGTGGGGCCGGGCGTGCCTGCGGTGGCCGGTGCGGGGCGGGCGCGGGCGGCGTCCACGCCTGCGTGACGACGCCGGCTCCGCGCTGATCGAATTCGTCGGGCTGTCGGTGCTGCTGCTGCTCCCGTTCGTCTACTTCTTCCTCAGCGTCTTCGCGGTTCAGCGTTCCGCGTTCGCGGTGACCCAGGCGGCCCGGGCGGCCGGCCGCGCCTACGCGACCGCGGACAGTGAGGATCAGGCCGTCCAGCGGGCACAGGTGGCCGCCCAGTTGGCTTTCGCCGACCAGGGGCTCGATGCCGCGCCGGAGCTCCGCTTCGCGTCCGAGGGCGCGGACTGCGGTGCTGGAGACCCCGGCGACGGGGCCGCGTCGCTCGCTCCGGGCTCCCGGTTTGTCGTGTGCGTCCGGTCCGTTGCCGCGCTGCCCGGGACGGCGCAGCTGTTCACCGGGCTCGCGGACATCACCGTGAACGGAAAATTCGTCGTGGTGGTGGACGCCTACCGTCGCAACCGGACCATCCCGTGAGCCGACGCCACAGGCTGCGGGCAGGTTCCACCGGCGCCTTGCGGGCAGGTTCCACCGACGCCGCGTGCGCCGGATCCCGCCAGGACGCGGGGACGATACTGATCCTGACGCTTGGCTATGTCGTCGTCGCGTTGATGTTGGCGATTGTCGTGGCCGACGTCTCGGCGGTGTATCTGGCCAGGCGTTCGGTGGCCTCCGCGGCGGATGGTGCCGCGCTCGCCGCGGCACAGAGCGTCAACGAGACCGCGATCTACACCGCGACCCAGAACTTCGAACGGCTGCCCCTGACGGATGTCGCCGCGACCGTTGCGCAGTACCAGACCGACGCTGATCCGTCCGGGCGGACGGTGCTGACCGCCGAACTGCTGAACCCGACGACGGTCCGGGTGACCGGTACCCGCACGGTGGACCTGCCGGTGGTTACCATCCTCGGGATCGGCCCGGTCACCGTCACGGCCAGCGCGGACGCCCAGTCACTCGTCCGTGCGCCCGTCCCGTGACGCGCGTGGCAGGCGGTCGCGCGGCGCTGGTCAGGAGCGGAGCAGGAGCAGGCCAGGGGCAGGCGCTGGTCAGGACCAGGCGCTGGTGGCGGCGACCAGGTCGTCCATGTGATGGCCGGTCCGTCTGCCGGCGAGCGCGGAGATGTCGCGGACCAGCCGGGCGACCCATTCCGCCGGGCGTTGCGCGGACAACGTGACCGCGTGCGCGACGTGGTTCTCGGCTTCGTCGAGGTTCGGACGGTCACGGGCGAGCACTGTCCGGGCCCGGGCCATGTGCACCGCGACGATCATCCCGGTCTGGCCACTGTCCGCGATCAGTGCGGCGGCTCGTTCAAGGTGGGGTGTCGCCTCTTCGGGGACCCCGACGGTGGTCAGCGCCTCAGCGCAGGCGAGCGCCAGATCCGCGGGGGAGTAGGTGTCGAGGGCGAATCCCGGACGTCCCTGCGTGGATGCGTCGAGCTTTTCCATGATCTTCCAGGCGCGGGTCACCGCGTTGCGAACCCCGGTGACATCGCCGACGGCGGCATACGAACCGGCTGTGACCTTACCGGTGATCATTGCTCGGGCGGGGCTCGTACCGGCGATGCGGCCAGCAGCCCCGGCGAGTTGCAGCGCCACCGCCGGGCTGTGCTGGCGTACCACGCGGGCGCGTACCGCCAGCGAACGGCCGGCGAGCGCGCTGTCACCCGCGGCCCGTGCCACTGTCGCTGCTCGATCAGCCAGCGACACCGCGTCGCTGTGGCGGCCCCGGTCGTAGGCTGCGCCTGCCATGGTGGCGGTGACGGCTGCGTGCAACCGCATCCAGTCCAGCGCGGCTGACCCTCGTAGCCGTCGGGCACGGGGCACCATGCGGGTGGTCTGTTCCAGTGGCGTCAGCAGGGTTGTGATGTCGGCCAGGTCGGACGTCTCGTACTCCTCGAGTGTCCGTTCCAGCGTCCGGGTACAGCTTTCATACAGATCGCCGGTGCTGACGAGGGCCTGGTCGTTCATCGCGGGGACCTCCGCCCCACGGGGGACGAACAGCCCGCATCGGTCGGCAGCGTCAGGCACGTCGGTTTCCTCTGTGCTCTTTCTGTCGCGAGGGCTTCTGCCGCGAGGGCGCTGTCGCCATCCCGCGTGAAAAGTGACGGGACGGCGTGCGGTTTCCCAGCGCTGACCAGGGTTGATTCTGACCTTGGATGGAACGGCACCCGAGTATCACCACTTTCCGGACCGAAGTGGCCACTGGCAGTCAAAGATAGCCTTTGGGAAACGCTGCCGCTCCTGTGGCGAGCAGGTTCGGATGTGCGCTACGTCTCTCTTCGCGCAATGGGGGCTCAGCGGAGCGCATGTTGAACTGGAGTGAATTACCGGCGCGTAACCGTGTTTCGTCGGTATTGCGATGCGGTCGATTTCGTTTCCGATGGGTGACGTTTCGCGATGAGGGTGCGCCTGCCGGTGCGGACCCGCATCCCGGGTTCGCCGGACGCACCCGGAGCGCACCCGGTCGCTCGTGCCGGTCGCTCGTGCTCACTGCGGCCACGGCTGTGCCCACGCCCGCGGCCACAGCAAGATCGGTATTGCGGCGAGGGTACCCGCGCGCCCGACGGTAAGGTAGGTCTCATGGCCGCCGACTTCACAGAGGAGATCAAGGCTCTCGACGCGACGCTCGCGGGCATCGAAGCAGTTCTTGATCTTGAAAGTCTCCGGCGCCGCGCCGCCGACCTTGAGCACGAGGCAGCCGATCCCGAGCTGTGGAGTGACCAGGACCGTGCCCAGGCTGTCACCCGCCGGCTTTCGTCGGTACGTGGGGACCTCTCGCGGGTGGAAGCGCTGCGCCGGCGTCTCGATGACCTGATCGCCGCCATCGATCTCGGGGACGACGACCTGCTCGCCGAGGCCGAGGGGGACATGCCGACGCTCGCCCGGGACATCTCCACGCTCGAGGTCCGCACGCTGCTGTCCGGTGAGTACGACGAGCGTGACGCGATCATCCAGCTGTCGGCCGGCGCCGGTGGTGTGGATGCGGCCGACTGGACCGCGATGCTGCTGCGCATGTATATGCGGTGGGCCGAGCGGCACGGCCACGCCACCGAGGTGTTCGACACCTCCGAGGCGGAGGAGGCGGGTCTGAAGTCCGCGACGTTCCAGATCAAGGCGCCGTACGCCTATGGGACGCTGCGTAGCGAGCACGGCGTCCACCGGCTGGTGCGGATCAGCCCGTTCGACAACCAGAACCGGCGGCAGACCTCGTTCGCCGGGGTCGAGGTGACGCCCGCGGTCGAGCAGTCCGACCACGTCGAGATCGACGACAAGGAACTGCGGATCGACATCTTCCGTTCGTCCGGGCCGGGTGGGCAGGGCGTCAACACCACCGACTCAGCGGTGCGAATCACCCACCTGCCCAGCAACATCGTCGTGACCTGCCAGAACGAACGCAGCCAACTACAGAACAAGGCCGCGGCCATGATGGTGCTCCAGGCGAAGCTGCTGGAACGCCGCCGTGCCGAGGAGGCCGCCGAAAAGCAGCGGCTGACCGGCGGCCCGCAGGACGTGTCCTTCGGCTCGCAGATCCGTAACTACGTCCTGCATCCGTACCAGATGGTGAAAGACCTGCGGACCGACGTGGAGACGTCCGGTACCGGGGCGGTGCTGGACGGCGACATCGACGACTTCATCGACGCGGAGATCCGCTGGCGGCGCACCAGCGAAGGCAATTCCTGACCCGTATCCAGACAGCGGGCGGGCAGCCGTGGTCATGGGCGGGCAGCCGTGGTCAGAGGCCAAGTCGCTGATGCCGTGATGCCAGGTACTCGCTCGCCCACAGTCGGCACCACGAACCGGTAGAGGTTGTCCAGCACCCCGCGGGCGATCATTTCGCCAAGCATCCCCGGGCTCCCCGCGTCCGTCTGGCGGAGAGCCTTCAGATAGCGGTCACGGTCGCGGCGGGCGAGGACAAGCGGCGGGTAGCCGAGCCGGCACAGCAGCAGGTTCAGCAGGAGCCGCCCGGTACGGCCGTTTCCGTCGAGGAATGGATGTACCCGTTCGAAGGTGGCATGGATGTGTCCGAGGCGCTCCATGAGATGGCGGCCGTCGTCCGTGGTGACCGCCTGGACCTCGTCCAGCCAGTCGCGCATCCGCGCCGGTTCCTGCGGGCGGCCGTGGAGCCCGATGCGGCGAAGTTGCTGAGTTCGGCCACATCTAATTAGAGCAGAGCAACTTCGGCGACGGTCCCGGCCTGGTCGGCCAGTGGGTAGAGGGCTGACCCGCTGCCCGACCGACCCGACCCAGACCGACCCGACCCAGACCGACCCGACAGGGACGCGGTCAACGCGTACCTGGTCGGGGCGCGCCTGCGGGCCTACGCACCTATGGGCCTGGGGCGGTCGGCGGACTGAATACCGATACGTCCGCTACTTCCCCGGTAGTCAGGCTATTGTTCCGGAGTGCATCGGGATCCGATTGATGACCGTTGGTAACCCCCGCCAGGCGGTCTCCCGTGGCCGTACACGTGGTCTGGCGTTCCGGCGGCGCCGAGGCGGACAAGCTGGCGCACGCGGTCTTCACCCACCTGGAGGCTGACCCGTCGCATCCCAACATCCGTTCGCTGGGGGTGCCGGTCCGGCACTGGTCGGCGGGTGAGTCCCCTGAGACGCCCTGGCTTGTGGCGACGCCGCCAGTTGTGAACCTTGACCGGTCGGAACGCAACCTTGTCGTGCTGCTCGTCGACAACGGGCTGGTGAGCGCCGGTTGGCAGGACTACCTCGCGGAACTGGTACGTACTGCGGGTTCCGGATCCGGTAACTGGTTTCTGCCGTTCTCGCTCACTCCGAACTTCGCCCGGATCCCGGCATTGACCCAGGTCGATGTCGTTGATCTGCACAGCGTACCGGTGGATCTTCGTGAACAGGTTTTCCTGAACCACGTCCTGCACCGGGTATGCCGCCAGATCGGCAATTCGGACCCAGTGCGGGTCTTCGTCAGCTATGCCTCCAGGGACGGTGGCGACATCGCGAGGGAGGTGAGCCGTCATCTCCGCCTTGAAACCGATGTCGACGACTTTCTGGACGCACATCATATTGCCGGTGGAGATCGGTTTGCCGATATTCTTGATACCGCGGCCATGGGTTCTCCGCTGCTTGCGGTGAACACGGACTCGTACAGCGCACGGCTGTGGTGCCAGCGGGAGTTTCTCGGCGCGAAACGAGGGTCCATGCCGGTAGTCGTCCTGGATGCGATGAGGGACGGATCGGTGAGGACCTTCCCGTATCTCGGAAATGTTCCCGCCGTCCGTTGGTATGACGGTTCGCGCAGTGTTCTGGACAGGCTTGTGGGGGTACTTCTGACGGAGGCGCTCAGGCACAGGTACTTCCCGTTACGGGCAGCCGAGATCTGCGGCAAGCATGGTGTAGCCCTGCCGCCGCTGCTGCTGGCCCGGCCGCCCGAACTGCTGAGCCTCCTCGACATTCCGCGGTTCTCTACCGGGACCGGGCAGTTTGTCGATCTTCTATATCCTGATCCACCTCTGGGCGCGGAGGAGACGAGGTTGCTGGCCGAGCTCGACAGCTCGCTGCGACCAGTGACACCGACGATGCTGTTCTCGTCCTGATGACTCGTCCTGATGACAGGAGACGTGGTGGCAACGGTGGACCGGGAGGTCGCAGTGACATCCTTGCTTGTGGACCTCCGGGTGGCGGTCTCCATTTCGGACAGTCCTGATCTCGCCGGTCGGGGTATGGGAATGCCGCACCAGCAACACGCCTTCGTCGAGCTCGCGCGGCATGTCCTGGCCGCAGGCGGGTCCCTCGCCTACGGCGGTGACCTCAGACCCGGCGGCTACACCCGGGCGCTGTTCGACCTCGTGGACACCTACGACCTGCCCGGTCGACCCGGGCCGCAACGGGTCACCGACTACCTCGCGTGGCATCTGTTCCTCCGGTTCGGCGTGGACGAGCAGGCCGAGGTCGTCGATGTGGCCACGGTCGTCGGTGTCGCCCCGCCGCCGGACATCAGCCTCGACGATCCGGATCTGCGCGGCGAGGTGACGACGGTGACGGCCCGCTGGAAACGGACCCGCTGCCTGACCGCGATGCGCGAGCGGATGGCCGCCGAGACCGGCGTACGGGTCATGCTCGGCGGTGGTGTCATCGTCGGTTCGGGCCTCTACCCCGGTCTGCTGGAGGAAGCCGTGCTGACCCTGCGGGCGGGCCGGCCGCTGTTCCTGCTCGGCGGGTTCGGCGGCTGTACCGAGCGGGTGATCTCCGCGGTGCTGGGCGGGCATCCACATGATCTTGATCTGGAGAGTCAGATCGCGGCCCGGCCGCAGTATGCCGATCTCGTGGCGGAGGCCGCCCGGGCCGGTACGCCGGCCGACTACGAAGGTCTGCTCGGCGAACTGCGGGCGGCCGGTCCTGACAGCCTGGCCAACGGTCTTGACCGGGCTGAGAACGAGGCGCTGTTCACCACGGACGACGTCGACGAGATGGTTGCGCTGGTGCTGCGGGGCCTGCGCCGCATCGCCGGGCGCGGCTCGGCGTGACGGTCCGCCGCTCCGCTCTGCCTGACGACCTGCCGACCTGCCGGCTCGATCATGATGTTTGTCGCGCGGCCGGAGTCACTGGGAGACTCTGGGACGGTGGACAGCTTCGAGACGGACCCGACTGCCGAAAGCCACCAGAGCGACCAGACCGAGACCGACCAGACCGAGACCGACCAGACCGAGACCGAGACCGAGATCGACCAGACCGAGACGGGTACGGACCGGACGGCCGACACCGACCAGCCGGCGCGGATGTCGGACACACACCCGGACACACACCCGGACACGCGTCATGGCAGGGCCGGGTGGGTGGCGCTTGTCGGCGGCGGCCCGGGACGTCCTGATCTGATCACTGTCCGGGGCCTTGAGCTCCTGCGCCGGGCGGACGTGGTGGTCGTCGACCGGCTGGCCCCGCGGGCGCTGCTCGACGACCTGCGGCCCGAGGTCGAGATCGTGGACGCGGGCAAGGAGCCGCATGGTCACAACCTCACCCAGGAGGAGATCAACAGGCTGGTCGTGGACCGGGCCGGGCGAGGCCTCGGGGTGGTGCGCCTCAAGGGAGGCGATCCGTTCGTCTTCGGCCGCGGTGGCGAGGAGGCGCTGGCCTGCGCGGAGGCCAGGGTGCCCTGGGAGGTCGTACCGGGGGTGACGAGCGCGGTGGCGGTCCCGGCGCTCGCCGGCATCCCGGTCACCCACCGTGGGATCACCCAGGACGTCACGGTCGTCTCCGGTCATGTGGATCCGTCCCATCCCGGTTCGACGGTCGACTGGGATGCGGTGGCAACCGGCGCCGGGACGGTCGTCGTCCTGATGGGCGTGGGCGCGTTGGCGCGGATCGCGGCCGAGATGATCAAGCGGGGCCGGGCGCGGTCAACCCCGACCGCTGTGATCCACAGCAGGAACGGTGGTGATCAGCAGGTGGTGACCGGACCGCTCGCCGATATCGCCAGTCTGGCCTCGGATGCCGGTATTGAGTCGCCGTCCGTCATTGTGATCGGCGATGTTGTCGCCCTGCGCGACAAACTCACCTGATCTTCCGCTCCCGGCATCCGGCAGCAGGTTGTTCTCATCGGTATCCCGCCGGTTTCAAATATGGCGGGCGGCCAGTAGGCAAAGCAACACCAATACTGACAGAACGACGAGCAGCGTCTGCGGGGTGATCGCAAAGGACGTGTGGTGCAGCGAATCGCGGGCGGACCGGCAGGACGGGCACCGTGCCTCGGCCACCGGTCCGGCACACCGGGCGCATACCAGGTCCTCACAGCACATGCCGTCGACCTCCTTGCGTCCGTTCGGCGAGTCGTCGTTTTCATGGGCTGACCCGCACAATGTCTGGCGGTTCGGGAAAGTTCCGTCACGGTTTGGATGGCTGTGGCTGTCGGCCTACCCACTGGTCTCGCTGTTACCCGGATGCGTAGGCCCTGACCGGCAGCCGTTCGCCGGTGTGGGCGGATGGCGGCAGGGGGACGCGGCAGGCGACGCGGAGTTTCGAACCCTACCGTACGCTGTCGCGCGCGACACCGCACCCGTCATGCTTCAGGAGTACTGGCGAAGGACGGGACTAGCATCCATTATTAACCCAGAGTGTCGATATGGATGCTAGGAGCATCAATCGTGATTCGCATGACGTCGGTGACCAAGCGGTACCCAGCGGCTGCGCGTCCCGCGCTGGACGACGTCAGCGTCGAGATCGCCGCGGGGGAGTTCACCTTCCTGGTCGGCCCGTCAGGCTCGGGCAAGTCCACCTTCCTTCGGCTGCTGCTGCGGGAGGAGCGGCCCACCGCGGGCGTGGTCGAGGTGGGCGGCCGTGACGTGACCCGCATCCCCAACCGCCGGGTGGCGCTGTTGCGTCAGCAGGTGGGCTGCGTGTTCCAGGACTATCGGCTGCTGCCGGACCGGACCGTCGCAGGCAATGTCGCCTTCGCCCTGGAAGTTACCGGGCGGCCGCGGCACGTCACGCGCACTGTTGTACCCGAAGTCCTCGACCTGGTCGGACTCGCCGGCAAAGCGGATCGTTACCCCGACGAACTCTCCGGCGGTGAGCAGCAACGAGTCGTGGTCGCCCGGGCATTTGCCGGGCGTCCGCAGGTCCTACTCGCGGACGAGCCGACGGGCAACCTCGACCCGGCCACGGGTCTTGAGATCATGAGGTTGTTGGACACGGTCAACCGGACCGGCACGACCGTCGTCATGGCCACGCACAACGCCAGCCTCGTGGACGCCATGCGCCGCCGGGTCATCGAGCTTCGGAACGGGACGGTCGTGCGTGACCAGGCTCGCGGTGTCTACGGGCTGGTTTTCTAGGCATGCGTGGCATGCGGATCGGTCCGCTCCTGCGGATCGTCGGCACCAGTCTGCGACGCAACCTGGCCGTGACCCTCGCGGTGATCGTCACCGTGACGATCTGCCTTACGCTTTTCGGCGCCGGCCTGCTGCTGCGGGCCCAGGTCCGTACGGTCAACGGGTTCCTCCTCGATCGGATCCAGGTCGTCATCGATCTCACCGACAACGCCTCGGACGCCGAACGGGACACCCTTGCCGCCGACCTGCGGGCCGATCCCCTGGTGCAGTCGGTCGTCTACGAGGACAAGGCGCATGCCTTCGCGCGCTTCAGGCGCGACTTCCGCAACTCGCCGGACGTCGTCAGCGGGGTGAACGCGAACGACCTGCCCGCATCGTTGCGGCTTACTCTCACCGACCCCCGCCAGGCCGGGGAGATCATCAACGACTACACCGGACGGGACGGTGTCGACCGGGTCCGCGACCAGCGTGCGCTGCTGGCACCGCTCTACCGGTTCCTGGACGCGTTCACGGTCGGCGCGTTCGTGCTCGCCGCGGTGCAGGCGTTCTCCATGGTCGCGCTGATCTACACGATGATCCGGATATCCGCGTACGGGCGGCGACAGGAAACCGCGATCATGCGTCTGGTTGGTGGGACGAACAGGACGATCCGGGCGCCGTTCGTCCTGGAAAGCGCCATCATGGGGATGGTCGGCGGGACGCTCGCCGCGGCGGCGCTGATCGTCGGCAAGGTCTATCTCGTCGACCACCGGTTCGCCCGGCAGACCGCCTTTCCTCTTTTCGGCTGGGACGCGGTGTGGGCCGCCGTCGTCACCGTTTTCCTGATCGGTACCACGGCGTCCGCGGGCATGGCCGCGGTGGCGCTGCGCCGCCATCTGCGCATCTGACATGCCCGGCCGGTATGCCTGTCCGAGGTACGCCTGGATCGCTCGATCCCGGCACCAACCGCATCCCGTAACCTTGGTGGAACCTGGCTGGGAAGAGGGACACGGAAAGTGCCGAAGGAGACCGGTAGGAAGCTGGTTGCGCAGAACCGGCGGGCCCGACACGACTACACGATCCTCGACACGGTCGAGGCCGGGCTGGTGCTGCAGGGCACCGAGGTGAAGGCGCTGCGCGCGGGCCGGGCATCCCTCGTGGATGCCTTCGCGCAGATCAGCGACGGGGAGGCATGGCTGCACGGCATGCACATCCCCGAGTACACCGAGGGCACCTGGACGAACCACGCGCCGCGGCGGCGCCGCAAGCTGCTGCTGCACCGCGACGAGATCGCCAAGCTGGTCGGCAAGACGCGGGAGGGCGGCCTGACCCTCGTCCCGCTCGCCCTCTACTTCAAGGACGGTCGGGCAAAGGTGGAGGTCGCGCTGGCCCGTGGGCGAAAGACCTATGACAAGCGTCATGTGCTCGCCGAGCGGGACGCCTCCCGCGAGGTCTCGCGGGCGCTGGGCCGCCGGGCCAAGGGCCGCGACGACTGATTCGCCTGTGCCGACCCGCGCTGATCGGTGTTGACCGCCGTGCTGTCGCCGCTGTCGCCGCAGCCGCCACTGTCGTGGCCGGTGGTCGAGGCGTTGACCATGCCGGCCGGCCAGGATCTACTGGAGGCCGCCACCGGCGCGCTGGCATCGGGCGCCGAACTCGCGCTCGGAGCCCGGCTACGGGCCGCCGGGCATCCGCCGGAGCTGGTCGCTGCCGCGTTCACCCAGGCTGAACTGCGGGCGCGGGCCGCGGCGAAGTTCTCCCGTGCGGCCGAGATGTTCTTCACCCGGGACGGTCTGGAACAGGCGTCGTCCGAGGCTGCGGCCCGCCACCGCGCAACCCGCTTCCAGAGCCTCGGACGGCTCGCGGACCTGTGCACCGGCATCGGCGGTGACCTGCTTGCGCTCACCGCCACGCATGACGTGCTTGCCGTGGACCGGGACCCGACCCATCTGCGGATGGCCTGCCACAACGCGGGCGTTCACAACGCGGGCGTTCACGGGGCGGCGGATCGCAACGCCGGCGATGTGGATGGCCGGTGCGACGATGTCCAGAACGTCGATCTCGGCGGGGTGCACGGGGTGTTCGTCGACCCCGCCCGGCGGACCGGCGCGGGCCGGCTTGCCGCGGGAGCGTGCACCCCGCCGCTGGCCTGGTGCTTCGGACTGACCGACACGGTCGCCGCGGTCGTGGTCAAGGCGGCCCCCGGGTTGCCGCTCCATCTCGTCCCGCCCGGCTGGGAGGTCGAGTTCGTCGCGGACCGCCGCGACCTGAAGGAGGCGGTGCTGTTCTCCCCGGCTCTCGCGACGGTGCGTCGGCGAGCGAGCGTGCTGCTCGGCGGGCTGCCGGGCACGGTGGCCACGCTGACGGGTGATCCCGACCTGGGTCCGCTGCCTGTCGGCGAGCCGGCCGGTTATCTCTACGACCCGTCGCCGGCCGTCACCCGTGCCGGGCTCGTCGGCGAGCTGGGACGCGGTCTCGACGCCCGGCAGATCGACCCGCGGATAGCCTTCCTGACCTGTGACGGGTCGCGTCCCACGCCGTTTGCCCGGGTGCTCCGGGTCGAGCACAGCCTCCCGTTCGACGTCCGGTCGTTGGCCAGGCTGCTGCGGACAGCCGGCGTCGGAGCGGTGGACGTCCGACGTCGGGGTCTCGCCGGTGACGTCGAGGTGATCCGCCGGCGGCTACTGCCACGCGGTCGCGATCTGGTCCCGGGAGGGCCGGCGGTGACGGTTGTCATGACCCGCCACGCCGAGCGTCCGTGGGCGCTGGTGTGCACCGACCCCACGGGCGTGTCGTTGCCCTGACAGCGTGCTGTCCCGAGGGACGCCGACGCCGCCCGGGATGCCGGTCTACGGCAAGGCCGTATAGGATGAAGACCGGCAGGATGCACGACGACACAACGTGAACTGACAGAGCACGGGGGTGACCGGTTTCGACTCCGGACGTCGGGATAGGGGAAGCGGGCCGAGGATGAGCGGTTATCTCGTAAACGATCCGCTCAAAGAAATAACTGCCAACAAGTCGCAGTCTGCTACCCCCGCTTTCGCCCTCGCGGCCTGAGCGGTACTGAGTAGCCGTCAGCCTGGGAGTTCCTCCGGCCCAGGGCCTGGCGTCGCTAGGAGGATCACTCTCTGACCCGGTCACGGGGTCAGATGGGACATCTCACAGTGACTGAGCCCACACCAGCATGCCTGTGTGACAGGTGGGGCTGAGAAACAAGTAGCAGGATGCGCCCGGAGAAGCCCTGTTGCGGGGCCGGAGGACGCGGGTTCGATTCCCGCCACCTCCACGAGCTGGCCGATGGTGCTCGCCGACCTGGCGGTCGGCTTCGCCGTCGGCCGCTATGTTTCCCGGGGGGACGACCCCCCCGGACCCCCCGAGCTGGCCGATGGTGCTCGCCGACCTGGCGGTCGGCTTCGCCGTCGGCCGCTATGTTTCCCGGGGGGACGACCCCCCCGGACCCCCCGAGCTGGCCGATGGTGCTCGCCGACCTGGCGGTCGGCTTCCGACCCTCGCTACCCATGTGATTATCAAAAGCTTTCGTTCGACAACGGTCGGTCGCAGCCCTGGTCCGGTACAGCTACACGAGGACGCTCGGCAGGCCTACACCGCGCGCGGGTACCTGCCCCGAAGGTCGGCTCCGGATAGCCTTGAGTGGTGACCGCTTTTCTGGGTGTGGAGATCGATGAGGCTCGCCTCGCCGCGGTCTGCGACAGGTACGGGATCGCGGAGCTCAAGCTGTTCGGGTCACGAGCGCGCGGCACCGCGCGATCCGACAGCGATATTGACGTCCTTTACACCCTCCGCCCCGGGCGACGACTGGGCTGGGAGATCGAACAGCTCGCAGATGATCTCACCGACCTGTTCGGATGGCACGTTGATCTGGTGTCGGTACGGGCGTTGCACCCACTGCTGCGGTCGTCGGTGCTGGCTGAAGCACGGCCTGTGTATGCGGCGTGACATTCTCCTGCTCACCGAGATGATCGAGGCGGCCGAGCAGGCGCAGGAATTGACAGACGGTGTCACCCCCAGCGATCTGGAGACAGACCGTCAGCGCCGTGACGCGTTGCTCTGGAATTTCACGGTGCTCGGCGAAGCCGCAAGTCAGCTTTCCGACGCAGTCACGACTCGCTTTCCTGACGTCACATGGAAGCAGCCCGTGTGATTGCGCAACCGGATCGTCCACGGTTACTGGTCAGTGGACGTGGAAATATTGCACACGACCGCCAGGGAGCAGCTGTCCGGATTCGTAGCCGACCTCCGTCGTGTTCTTCTCGCTATAGGCGAGAGCACCTAAACCAACGCCCCGTCGCCTCCGACATCCGACTCGTGATCGTGACCCGTCACGCGGTGAGCACCGCCGAAGAAACCGTCACCGATCTACCCGCCGCGGTCTGGGCCTGATCCGGACCGTGCAAACCGAGCGGAGGTCGCGCCTCGAGCTCCGAGATGGCGCCCGAGGCGCTGAGGCCGAGCGCGACCGTGCGGACCTCGACACGTGCCGCGCCCGGATGTCGACGGAGGCCGTTCACATTCAGTAGTGTATAGGGACAATTCGCTCCCCCGGACCCCGATCTTTGGTCTCGGTCCATGGTGCTCGCTGACTTGAGGGTTGGCTGGCCTGAGGGTCGGCTTCACATGTTTTCGGACCGGTCGACGGTGAAGGTGCACCAGACGGACTTGCCGCGCTCGGTGGTGCGGGCTCCCCACCGGTCGGCGATCAGCGAGACGAGATACACGCCGCGACCGTGCTCGTCATCCATGGCCGCGCGCAGCCGCCGTGGCAGGACGATCGCGCCGTCCCGGACGTCCAGTACGAGCTGGTCACCGGTGCGTCGCAGCCTCAGGTCCATGGACGGACCCCCGTACAGGACGGCGTTGGTGACGAGTTCGCTGACAACAAGAACGATGTCGGAGGCACGGTCGGTCGGGATCCGCCAGGCACGCAGTGCGGAGGTGACGGCGGTGCGGGCATCGTGCACGGCCTGGTGGCTGTCTGGGATCTCCATTCGCAGTATGGGCTGCACGGCATCCGACGGCGCCGACGGTGAGACCTGGACCAGCAGCAACGCGATGTCGTCGTCCTGGTCGGCGGGCACCATCCGGTCGACGAGCAGATCGGGTAGTGCGGCCAACGGGGTATCTCGACTTTCGGCCAGGTGCTGGCCGAGTTGGTCAATGCCGGCGTCGATGTCGCGGCCGCGCTGCTCCACGAGCCCGTCGGTGTAGAGGGTGAGCAGAGCACCGGGCGGCATCGTGACGCGCTGCGTCGCGAACTCCGGAAGGTCGGTTCCCAGCGGCGGTCCGCTGCCTTCGGTGAGCTGGTGGACGCCGCCTGCCGGGTCGGTGAGCAGCGGGGGCAGATGGCCTGCGCTCGAGAACGTCAGGGACCGGTCGAGGGGATCATATACCGCGTACACGCAGGTCACGATCGCGTCCTCGGTGAGATCACGGACAACCCCGTCGAGCAGTTCGAGGACGTCCGCCGGAGGCAGGTCAAGGCGGGCGTAGGCGCGCACCGCGGCCCGGAGCTGCCCCATGACGGCTGCGGCGCGCACCCCCCGGCCCATCACGTCACCGATGACGAGGGCGGCGCGGCCGGCGCCAAGCTCGATCACGTCATACCAGTCCCCGCCGACATCGATCTCATGCCCCCCGGCGCGGTAGTACACCGCGGTCCGCAGGGTGTCAGGGGCGAAGGTCGTGGTGGGAAGCAGACTTCTCTGAAGTTCGGCTGCGATCCGGTGTTCGCGGGCGGCTGCCTGCTCGACGACGGCAGCGGCCCGCAGGGCCTGCTCGGCCTGTAGCCGTTCGGTGAGGTCGAGGCACGAACCGATGTATCCGGTGAAGTGGCCCCCCAGGTTGAAGATGGGTCGGCCGATGTCGAGTATCCGCCGGTACCTGCCGTCGGCGTGACGCAGCCGGTATTCCATCTCGAACGGCTTGCGGGCGTCGAAGGCGTCGCGGTAGACGGCAACGCAACTGTCGAAATCCTCCGGGTGCACGCCTTCCGTCCAGCCGTACCCGAACTCCTGCTGGAGCGTGCGCCCGGTGAACGCGAGCCACGTGTTGTTGAAGTAGTCGCACCCGCCGTCGGTGCCGGACCGCCAGATCAGCAGTGGGAAGTCGTCGAGGATGTGCAGGTAGTGCGCGCCATGCCGGCGGGCCCGTTCCAGCTCCAGGTTTGCCCGTACCCGCGCGCGTAACTCGGCGACGGAGAACGGTTTGGTCAGGTAGTCGTCGGCGCCGGCTTCCAATCCGGCGACCGCGGCATCCTGCCCGGCGCGCGCCGACAGTGAGATCATCGGGATGTGAGTGGTCGCGGGATCCGCGCGGACCGCGGCGAGCAGGGCGAAGCCGTCCAGCCCCGGCATCATCATGTCGGTGAGCACCAGGTCCGGCGGAGCATCCCGGATCATTCGGAGCGCCGCAGCCCCGTCGGTGGCCACTGTCACGTCATGGTCGTCCGTCAGTAGTGCGACCAGATAGTCGCGCATGTCGGTATTGTCCTCCACGATCAGCACCCGTGCCCGGTCATCATCGCCATCCGGGCGCGGGCGCCCCTCGGCAGGGCGAACGGGCTGGCCGGACCAGCGCATCGACTCGGCAAGGAATTCCTCGGCAGATCCAACGGGCGCGTATGTGGTGGTGGATGCGCGAGCCTGGACAACCTGGTCGGCGGGAAGGTGCGCGGTACCGAACGGTAGCCGCACCGTGAATGTGCTGCCCGTTTCCGGGGTGCTCGCGACTGTCACGGTGCCGCCGTGCAGCGCGGTCAGCTCGGCGACGAGCGCGAGACCGATACCCGCGCCCTCGTGCGATCGGCCACCTGCGTTCCGGACACGATGGAACCGTTCGAACAGGCGGTCCTGCTCCGCGGCGTCGATGCCGACACCGGTGTCGGTGACCGACAGCTCAGCCCTACCGGTTGGTTGTTCGTCCGTCGCCTTCACCCGGATGGTGATGCTTCCGCGCAGGGTGAACTTGACAGCGTTGGACAACAGGTTCAGGACGATCTTTTCCCACTGGTCATGGTCGACCCATACCGGCTCGGGTAGTGGCGGGCAGTCCACCAACAGGGTCAGCCCGGCTTTCTCGGCCGCCGCCCGGAACATGCTCGCAAGCTCCACGGTGCAGCCGGCGAGGTCGACGGGCTCGTACCTGGCCTCCATCCGGCCGGCCTCCAGCCGGGCGAAGTCCAGCAGGTTGTTCACCAGCCGAAGCAGGCGCAGCGCGCTCCGGCGGACCAGTTCGACGCGTTCGCGCTGGACCTGCGCGAGCGGGAACCTGTCATCGGTGAGTGCGTCCAGCGTGGGATTCAGCATCAGGGTCAGCGGTGTACGGAACTCGTGGCTGATGTTGGCGAAGAAGGTCGTCTTCGCCGTGATGAGCTCGGCCAGTGCCGTTGCCCGGTCGCGTTCGGTCGCATACGCAACCGCGCCCGACATCGAGCTGGTGATCTGGTCGGCGGCGAGGGAGAAAAAGCTCTGGTAGTCGTCATCCAGCGGCAGCCTGGGACTCACCCCTGCCACCAGCACTCCGCGCGCGCCCACCGCCCTGAGCGGATGAACCAACGCGCGCCTGACCAGGACACGTCCGGCCGGCACCGTCAGCCCTTCGACCAGGACTGGTCCCCGCCGGTGGAGCGCTGCCCAGGCCTGGACGGCGAAGCCGGCCCGCGTGGCGTCGATATCGTCCGGGCCTAGGCCCGCCACGAGTCGTAGTCCGACGTCGTGACCGGGCTCATCCAGGTCGACGGCATCGTCCGGTAAATCACCTTTCAGCTCATCTGCCAGGTAGAGCAGCGCGAATGGAACATCGGCACGGGCTTCACCGAAAGCCGATGCCGCCCGTTCCAACACCTCACGCCCGGTCCGCGCCTCGCCCATGCCGGAAGCGAGCGAGCGTAGTGTTCGCAGCCGGCGTGCGCCCACCACCTGTGCGGTCGTCTCCGTGCACGCGCTGAACACTCCGCCAACCCGTCCGGACTCCTCGCTGATCGGGCCATTGGAAAAGGTGAAATAACACTCCTCGGGATAGCCGCGCCGGTTCATGGGGAGCATCTCGTCCTCGTGGTAGCTGCCTCCTTCCCCGGCCAGGACCGATGACAGCATCGGTCCGACGGCGTCCCAGATCTCCGCCCAGACTTCTTCGGCCGGTCGGCCCATCGCCTCCGGGTGCTTGTTGCCGAGCATCAGCGCGTAGGCGTCGTTGTAGATTTTCACGAGCTGCGGTCCCCAGAAGATCACGATGGGGAATTGGGAGGTCAGACAGATGCCGACTGCCGTCCGCAGGCTTTGCGGCCAGTCCCGTGGGGAACCGATGGGCGTCGCCGACCAGTCCAGCCCCCGCATCAGGACCCCGACGGCACCTCCGGCGTCGAACACCTGCGCCAGCTCGGTCGGGATGGCGGCGACCGGATGCGCGAATCCGTACCGTCCTCCCCGGCTGCCGGTCTGGGCGGCGTTGAGATCCTGATCATCGAAGATGGTGCGTGGCTGTCCCGTTGCCGGGTTGTTATCGTCGCGGTCGGCAACGGGTCCGTCGGTTGACCTCCGATCTGACGGCACCACGAACTCCTGACGTCTCACCCACGGCCCTACCGGCTGGTGTCCATTGCTCTGTTGTGAGGACCATCCCTGTTACGAGGATCTTCTCTGTCGCTAATGACTCTCTGTCACCAAAAACTCTCTGTCGCTAATAACCCTCTGGGACCATACGGACTCTTGGAGTACCCACCCAATCACGCCGGAAACCCGCAGATTGACCGGCCCGGCGGGCGTCGGCCAAGTGATGTAGGTCAGGTTGTGTAGCCACGGCTCGAGTCGGTCAGCTTGGCTTCGCCACCAATCGTCGCGACGAACTCCTTGGACACGACGGGGTGCGAGAACATCGGGTAGTCCTTCGCGATGGCGTTGTCGTGCTCCTCCTGGGATGTTGCCGCGACGCAGTCGGTGAGGGTGAAAACGTTGAAGCCCTTCTCGTAGGCGGTTCGCATCGTGGACTCCACGCAACAATTGGTGAGAAAACCGCTGAGCGCTACATTCCGGATTCCCTTGGCGCGGAGGATGAAGTCCAGGTTCGTGCTCATGAAGGCATCCAGCCCGCGCTTGCCTTCCACGACTATGTCGCCCGCGGCCGGTGCGAGATCCGCGACGATCTCCGCGCCCCACGATCCCTTGACGAAGGCGTTGCTCGCCACGACGCCGGCAAGGATGCCGTACGGGTTCGCGCCGAGCTCCCCGTAACCCTTGGTGAACGAGATCGGAGCATGGATGATCGTGGCACCCGCCTGCCGGGCCTGGTCGACGGCCGTGATCGCGTTGGCGAGCATGCCGGACCGCTCCATCACGTCCGAGACCGCGCCGTGCAACGCGCCGCCGTCCGTGGTGAAGTCGTTCTGGAATTCAATGAGGACAAGAGCGGTTTCGTCCGGATTCAGGATCATCGAGTCTCCCGCGGCAGATGGTGGATGCTGTGCCCCATCTCACACTAGACTCGTACCTGTGATACGGGCCCCCGCCAGCCCCGACTGTCCGGTCAGGCTCCGGCCGTCTCCGCCATCCCAGGGGTACCGTCGCATGGTCCAGATGCGGGAGGCAGGCCGGAGGCAAGGACGCCGACGACCACCCGCCGCAGCGCGTCCGTGAAAACGGTCTGTTCGTCGGCGGTCAGCGGTGCCAGGACGTGCTGCTCGGCCAGGCGTAGGCGGGCGGTCATCTCCCGGAGCCAACCCAGGCCCGTGTCGGTCGGCCGGATGATGCGGGCGCGTCGGTCGGCCGGGTCGGGACACCGTTTGACCAGCTGGCTGCGTTCGAGGTCGTCGACGAGGCGCACCATGACCGATCGGTCGATGCCGAGGCGGCGGGCGACCTCAAGCTGGTTACGGGAGCATCCGCTGGCGGCGGCCGACAGCACCTGTAGCCCGCGCAGGCCACCGGGAAGATCCCCGACCGCGGCCTGTGTCGCCTGTAGGAAGCCATGCAGGACCTGACTCAGCAGCCAGCCCAGGTCCTCGTGGAGCTCCTCCGGCAGCGCAACGGTCTCCGCATCTGAAGGTTCCACCTCGTAATCCTACTACCTGCTATCTGAGATAGTCTTCTCGTACGATGCGTGTACCTACAGATGATCGTGGCTAGGTACAGTCTCGCGGCGCATCCGTTAGCAGTCTTTCCGCTGACCACAGGTCCGTTGACCGCACAAGGAGATCGAATGTCCACCCTCCTGCACCTCGACTCAAGCGTCAGCCCCGCCTCGTCCTCCCGGGGCGTTGCCGGCCAGTTCGCCGCGGCCTGGACGGAGAGCCACCCCGGCGGCACCGTCTTGCACCGGGACCTGGCAGCCAACCCGCCCGCGCATATCAACTGGGACGCCGTGGCTGCCTCGCAAACCCCGGCGGAGGCGCAGTCAGCGGACCAGGCCGCGGCCTGGTCCGCACGGGAGGAGCTCATCGCCGAGCTCGAGGCGGCCGACAGCCTCGTCGTGTCCGTCCCCATGTACAACTGGTCGATCACGTCAACCCTCAAGGCGTGGATCGACGCCGTCATCGTCGTCGGTCGGACGGTCGATCTGACGGGCGGCCCCGGCGCGCTCACCGGCAAGCCGGTCACGGTCATCACCGCCCGTGGCGGGGCATACGGCCCCGGCACTCCGCAGGAGGGCAACGATCACCAGGAGCCCTACCTCCGGCACGTGTTCGGGGCGCTCGGCGCCACCGACATCAGCTTCATCCACGTCGAGCTGACGATGGCAGCGGTCAACCCGGCCATGGCCGACCTTGTTCCGCTGGCCGAGCAGTCCCGGGAAACGGCCGAGAAGGCTGCACTGGCCCGCGCCGCGGCCTGAGCGGTTCCGTTCCGGCCGAGACTCTTCGGCCCTGCCGCCGCAACCGCAGTGGTAGGGCCGAAGGCGGCGCGATCATGGGTTTTTGTGCGTCGCCGGAGGTTTCCGCAGTGGTAGGGCCTTGCCCGGGTTGAGGATCTCGGCCGGGTCGAGGGCGTGTTTGACGGCGTCGTGCAGCGATTGCGCGACCGGGTCCAGTTCCTCGGCGAGGATGCGTCGCTTGAGCACACCGACGCCGTGTTCGCCGGTGACGGTTCCGCCGGCTTTCAGCGCCAGGTGGAGCAGGTCGTCGAATGCGGCAAGCGCACGCCGCGCCGCGTCCGGGTCGTCATGGGGATAGACGATCGTCGGGTGCAGGTTCCCGTCGCCGGCGTGGCCGAAAGTGCCGATGATGACGTCCCGTTCGGCGGCGATGCGTTCGATGCCGAGGATCGTCTCGGCGATGCGTGAGCGCGGCACCGCGATGTCGTCGAGCAGCCACGCGCCGAGGCGCTCCAGCGCAGGGAAGGCGAGCCGGCGGGCGCCGAGGAGCATGTCGGCCTGTTCAGCATCCTCAGAGCGGTAACTTTCCGTGGCACCCGCCGCGTCGCATGCGGCGAGGATGCTGTCGGCTTCGACCTCACCGGCCCGTCCTGGCAGGTCGCTCTGCGCGATGAGCAGTGCGGCGGCGGAGGTGTCCAGACCCATCGGCTGGAAGTGTTCGACCGCGGCCAGGGTTGTTGCGTCCATGAGTTCCAGCAGGGACGGTGTGGCCACGACCATGATCTTCTCGACGGCCCGACCGGCGCTCACCAGGTCACCGAACAGCGCGACGGCGGTGGTCGGCGGCGGCGGTAGCGGACGCAGCCGCAGCCGGGCCTCGGTGACGACGCCGAGGGTGCCCTCGCTACCGACGAACAATCCGATCAGGTCATAGCCTGCGACTCCCTTGATGGTGCGCCGCCCGACCCGGGTGACGCGCCCGTCGGCCAGGACGATCTCGAGGCCGAGAACGGCGTCGCGGGTGCTGCCGTACTTCACGCAGCACAGGCCGCCGGCGTTCGTGGCGATGTTGCCGCCTACCGTGCACCAGTCCCGGGACGCGGGGTCCGGTGCATACAGCAGCCCGTGGGCGCGGGCGTCGTCACGCAACCGCTGGTTGATCACGCCCGGTTCGGCGACGGCGTATCCGTCGGCGGGGCGGATCTCGTGGACGGCGTCCATCCGTTCCAGGCACAAGACGATGCATCCGTCGGATGCGTTGGCTCCGCCGGAAAGCCCGGAGCCCGCGCCACGCGGAACCACCGGTACGTGTCGTGAGTGGGCGGCCCGCATGACCGCCTGGACCTGCTCTGTGGTGCGGGGGAAGACTGCGACGGCCGGCTGCCCGGCATTCGCCCCGGTCGCCTGGTCATGGCGATAGGAAACGAGAAGATCCGGGTCCGTCATCACCGCGCCGTCGGGTAGCGCCGCATCCAGCTCCCTGACCAGGGTGTCCTCGTTGGCCCGCATTCGCGTCACCCACCGACGATAGAACCCGGGCGGACCGTGCGCGGTCGGTCACGTTCCCCGTCCGTCTCGTCGGGGACATCCACCCGCCGCAACAGCCGACGCCTCGAGCTGCCGGACTACAATAAGCTGGATTGTTGAAACCGGGAGGGCGTACATGAAGTTCGAGCTGCTACTGGCTCACGGCTCACGCAATGACATATTCATTGTTGACGGCCGGCCCGACCGGTATTTTACGGACGTAACCGAAGTCGCCGGTTTTGTTCGTCTCCTCTGCGACCGGAAAGGTTCCCTGGGCGGGGACGGTCTTTATTTCGTGGACGACTCGAAAGCAGTGCCCGAAGCGTTCTTCTTCAACCCTGACGGATCATCTGCCAAATTGTGCGGAAATGGTCTGCGGTGCGTCGGACGACTCGTTCTCGAGCGTCGGGGAGTCGATTCACTGAATGTTTCGACAGGCGGCGGTCTGTTTCGGGTCGAACGGATCGAGGATGTGGCTCCCGGTGTCTGGACAGTGGCCGTCGAGTTGCCTCCGGTAACATTCCGTGCGGCCGACGTCCCCATTGTGAGCCCGGCCGCCGAGCACGTGGACGCGGTTATCCCGGGCCTGGACCAACGCTTCCGCTTCACCGGTGTGGCCGTTCCGAACTCTCATCTTGTCGCGATCGTCGATGACTATGCCGAGGACGAGCTGGTCGCTGTCGGGCAGGCGGCAGCCCGGCTGCCCGACGTCCTCCCGGTCGGCGCGAACGTGTCGTTCGTCAAACAGCTGTCCTCGCCACGGGAAGTCTTCGTCCGCACCTTCGAGCGTGGGGCAGGGCTGACCCCGTCCTGTGGATCCGGAGTGGTCGCGGCACGTACGGTGTACTCGAGGCTCGGTCATGCCCCGGACGGTGAGGCGGTCCTGGTCCGCAATCCGGGTGGGAGTTCGATCTGCCTTCTGGTGCCCGGCCCGGACGGTTCCCTGGTTCCGCGGCTCGAAGGTAACGCGACCTTTGTCTATCGAACCGTTGTGGACGTGACGCAGCTTGAGCAGGCCGGTCGGGGGGACCTGGACCTTGAGATGCAGACCGACGAGCTCGCGGCTTACGAACTGTTTCACGAGAGCAACCTGCAAACCATTAAAAAAATGTTGGTGTAGGTGGTCTCCGTCGTCCTGGTGACGGTTTCTACCTACAGGGGGCCGATCTGCATCCAACAGGCGAAATCGGCCTGTATGGTGAGTCTCCAACCCTACACTGAGGGTCATCGGTCGTTTCGACTCAATGGAGTGTCGGGCATGATCCTGCGCGGTCGACCCATCGTGTTATCCGGGACGCTGCTCCTGGTGCTGGTCAGCGTGACTGTCGCCGCCTGCGGCAAAGGTGGGTCGGGGCAGGGGCACGCGCGGCCGACAGCCCAGGCCGGCCGGCCATCCTCGATGACGCCTGTCCCGAGCCCGACGCCCACGCCGATCGCGCCGGTCGAATACCAGGCGGCGCTTTCGGCGGTGGACGCGGCCCTCACCCCGCAGTTTTCGTCGATATTCCTCAGCGGGACGCCGGCCGATCTGGCCAAGGCGTTCACCGAAGCCGCGACGACGATCAGCACCCGGCGTTCGGCGCTTACCCAGATCCGGCCCCCGGTGAACGTCGCTTCCGCCCATATCGATCTTCTTGCCGCACTGTGGAAGCTGGCCAGCGATCTCCAGGGGCTGGCTGGTGACGCGCGTCGTAATGCATTGTGCACAGGTGGCGCGGGAATCCCGCGGGCGGCGAGCGGCAGCGGCGCGCAGGCGCTGCGTCAGGCCGCGACGGAGATCGGGACCGCTGACCCGGCGCAGTCGTACAAGGTGGGGACGTTCCTGCCGGCCGGCTCACCGGACCTGAACCGCCAGCCGGCCAACGGCAGCCTCGGGCCGGGAAAGCGCGGCGGAATGGGCGAGCTGACCATCAACGGATCATCTACCGACGCTGTGGTCAAACTGACCCGGGACGGCAGCCTGATCCGGAACGTCTACGTGCGTGCCGGTGCCACGGTGACCGTCGACGCGATTCCCGACGGAACCCTTGACGCCTTCTTCACCACCGGTACCGACTGGGACGCGGCCGGCGGTCGGTTCACCCGCGACTGCACCTTCAGCAAGTTCGATCAGTCGCTTCCGTATCGGACGAACTACTACCGCACCGAGACCCAGTACACGACCTTCACTCTCACCCTGTACAAGAGTGCCGCCGGGAACGCGTCCACCAGCAGGGTTGACCCCGGCTCGTTCCCCGCATCCTGACCGGTCGGCGGACGATGTGAACCAACGGCTGTCCGGGCAGTCGTCCGAGCGGCGGCGGTTCACATCGTTCCCGCGTCACGGCCTCAGGCGATACCCGTCAGGTGGTGCGGTCGGCCGGCCCGGACTTGATGGCCTCTACAAGCTGACCCAGCTTGTCCTCGGGCAGATTCCTCGCCAGGTCGGCCTCACTGATCATTCCAACCAGTCGACTATCTTTGATCACGGGCAGTCGCTTGATCTTGTGCTCCATCATTTGGCGCATCACCTCGTCGAGGTCGGCGCCCGCATCGATGTAGAACGGCTTGCCCTGCGCAAGGTCTCTGGCCCGCGTCGTCGTGGGGTCCTTGCTCTCGGCAAGACATCTGATCACGATGTCGCGGTCGGTAATGATCCCCTGGAGTCTGTTGTCCTCGCCGCAGATCGGCAACGCCCCTACGCCGAGGTCCCGCATCCTGCGGGCGGCATCCACAAGAGTCTCGGTCTCACCGATGCATTCGGCGTCTCGGTGCATGATCTCGTGTGCGGTGGTCATGCGGATCCCCTCTCTGCACTCTTCCGGCCGGGGACGGCGTGACCTTGATGCGTCCGGTGCCGCCCGAAGCCCTACGGGTCCTGTTGGTACCCAGCATCCGCGGGCACATGCTGTGCGCTGACGCTTTCACGGGTACGACCCGGTCAAGCCGTGCGGGCGATCCACGGGTGACTATCGTGGCAACGGCGGATGCGTCCCGACAGGGCGTAAGAAGTACCCGACATCGCACCGCGAAAGGCGCGTACATGGATAGGTCTGATGAACTGCCCTGGCCGGGGCGCGGCTCGCGTGGGCGGCATCGGGATCACGATCTGGATCACGACGGATAAGGGTGTTGTAATGATGCTGGTCACAGCTTGGGTGAATATCACTCGAGCGCTATGACATAGATCACAAGGATATGGCTGTGGGGCTGGCTGCATATCGTCCTGCGGGGAACGTGGTGGACCGGCGGGCTGGCGACCCCCTCCGCCGCCAGCCCGCCGGTTTCCGGGCTATCTCTTCTCCCCCCGGTTCCACCCCCCACCTCGGCCCCCCAGCCGAGGTGCGCCTCGACATCCTGCGGTGTCCCCCCTGTCGGGCGCAGTACGGATGCTGCCGGGTCCGTAAACATCCGAACAGAGCCCCCCCGCACCGGAGCAGGGGTGCTCCCTTACCGGCAGAGATGCCCACAACCCTTGTGACCTGCGCGTATGCCCGCTGGAGGGTGACCCGGACATGACAGCCAGCGGACCTTTTCACAGTTAGGCTCATCCAGTGGTTGGCATGAAAGGGGCGACGGGAACGCATGGTCGTAAGCGGGGTACCGGAGGCGGCACCACCGGTCGTCGCCCGGGTCGTCGCCAATGGGCGGAGATGGGCCCTCGGATCGGGCTGTCGGCTGACCTTCGGCCGTGCCGGGTGTGACATCCCCTTCGGCGCGGAGCCGCAGGATCTGCGGGTGTCCCGGCGGGCCGGGACGCTGGCCGAAAGCGAAGGCGCGATCGTCATCAGTAACACCGGCCGGCATCCGCTGCTCCTACTGACCGCGGATGGTGATACTCACCGCATCCTGTCGCCCGGCATCGCGGTCTCGGCCGGCCTCGTGCAGTTCCACATCATCGCCGTTGGGACGGACGGTGAGCGTCACCAGATCGATGTTGTTCATCATCGCCGGCTCCAGGTCCGCCGTGAGCAGGACACGATGCAGTTGACGTTTCGGCTGACGCAGACCGAACGTCTCCTCTTGGTTGCCTTGTGTGAACCACGTCTGCGTACCGGTGACACTCATGCGCCGTTTGCCACGTATCGTGAGATCGCCCGCCGGGTTAACCGCGACGATAACTACGTACGGTCACGTCTTGCTACTGTTCGTAGCAATCTGGCTGGGCAGGGGATCCCCGGGTTGTTGCGCGACGAGCCGGGCCCGGCGGCGCGTCGCCTGCCCGACTACATCGTCCGGCTCGGTGAATGGGTGATCGCCGCCGGTCTCGTCACCGCGGACGATCTCGCTCTGCTGGCCTGACCCCGCTCTGCTGGCCTGACCCCGATCCGACCGGCCGTCGCCCTGTGGTCGACCTTGCGCGGCCAACCGCCAACCGCCAACCGGTCACCCGCGTGTCGACCACGACACTCCGATTACTTAGAGTGCTGTTATAGCGATGCTAAGTATCTGTAGGGTGTGGTCGACCGATCGGCCGGCGGGGCCGATCGGTCGACCGGGAGGGTCGATGACGTTGTCCACCACGGTCTGCAACCAGGTGAACCTTGGGCCGGTACCGCTCATGCCGGCCGGTGTCGCGCTGGGGGTGCTCGCGCCGTTCATGGTCGGCGGTGCCGGGTTCGAACCGAACCGCCGCCGTTCGGCGTTCGACCGGGTGTGACCGGCTGGTCCGCCGAGATGATCCACCGTCTCCTCGGATCGCCCGTACGGGGGCACCCCGCGTAGTCGCGGGGTGCCCCCGCACCTACTGGCCGGGCGTCCGTGCGGCCGGTAGGTGCGGGCACGGGCTATGCATGATGGTCAGCTCGTCGGGTCGGCGGGACGCGGGTGGGCGCCGTCGTCTGGTCCGTCGCGTTGTCCTCCTTGTCTGCGGGGGTGATGACCTCGGCGGGCACCGGCGTGTTACGGATCTCGTCGATCTCTTCCTGGGATTCCACTGAGACGCTCGGCAGCACCCTGTCCAGCCAGGACGGCAACCACCAGTTCGCCATGCCGGTCAGGTGCATGAGAGCCGGTACCAGCAGCGCGCGGATCACGAACGCGTCGATCAGTACGGCCACTGCCATTCCCAGGCCGAACAGTTTGATCACACGATCATCACTAAGGGTGAAGGAGGCGAAGACCAGGGTCATGATTGCCCCTGCGGCTGTGATCACACGCCCGGTCTCGGCCTGGCCCAGGGAGACCGCTATCCGGTTGTCACGGCGAGCGATCCACTCCTCGTGCATCCGGCTTACCAGGAACACCTCGTAGTCCATGGACAGACCGAACAGGATGGCGAAGAGCATCACCGGCAGGAACGGCTCGATGGGACCGCCCTTGACCCCGATGAGGCCCGCCAGCCACCCCCACTGGAAGATCGCGACGATGACCCCGAAGGCCGAACCCACAGCGAGCAGGTTCATCACGGATGCGGTGAGTGGGACGAGCAGGCTGCGGAACACCGCCACGAGCAGGAGGAAGGCGAGCGCTACGACGACGCCGATGAACAGGGGGAGCTTGTTTGTCAGGACGTTGGAGAAGTCCTGGTAGGTCGCGGTGGCACCCCCCACCTTGACGTCCAGGGATGTCCCTTCGGTCAGCCGTGGGATGACGCTGCCGCGCAACCGCCGCAGCAGCGCGGAGGTCCGGGCGTCCTGCGGGCTTGTGACCGGAAAGACGGCCACGGTCGCGGCGTGCCCGGTCGGGCTCGAGATCGGTGGTGTGACCGCGGCTACACCCGGCTCGGTGCGTAGTTCCGCGACGACGTTGGCAAGAGCTGTCACGTCATCGGAGGAGCGGGTCTCGGCGACGAGCGTGAAGGGACCGTTGAACCCGGGTCCGAACCCGTTGGCAAGAAGATCGTAAGCGCGGCGGGAGGTCCTCGTGAGCGAACCGTTGCCCTCGTCGGCCGATCCGAGGCGCAGCGAGAAGAAGGGCAGCGCGGTGATCACGATGATCGCCGCGGAGACCATCGTGTATTTCGCCGGACGCCGTTCGATCCGGCGGGCCGAACGCCACCAGAAACCCGACGGGTGTTCGGGTTCTGGACCCTTGTGAGTGAGCTTCACGCGCTCGGCCCGACCGAGCACCTTCATCCCGTAGAGACTGAGCAGTGCTGGCAGCAGGGTGACAGCGGTGGCCATGGTCAGTGACACGATCAGGGCCGCGGAGATCGCAACACCGTAGAGGAAGGTCACCCCGAGGGCGTACATCCCGAGCAGTGCGATGCAGACGGTGAGGCCCGCGAACAGGACGGCCCGGCCGGATGTGTTGATCGCGGTGACACATGCCTCTTCAGGCGTCTTGCCTGCGCGCAGGCCGATGCGGTGCCGGTTGACGATGAACAGCGCGTAGTCGATACCCACGCCCAGGCCGATGAGTGTCGCCAGCGTCGGCGCGAACTGGGCGATGGACATCACGTGTGACACCAGGCCTATGCCGGCCATGCCGACACCGAGGGCAAGGACCGCGGCGATCAGGGGCAGGGTCATCGCCAGCAGCGTCCCGAACGCGATGAACAGGATGATCGCGGCGGCCACGACTCCAAGAAGCTCGCTGGTGTTCTGCTGAGGCTGTTCCACGATGGAAACCGCGCTGCCGGACATTTCTACCTGCAGGAGTCCGGCATCGGCCGTACGGGCGGTGTCGATGATGGTCTTGAGGTTGCTGCGGGGGATGTCGACGGCCTGGTTGTCCAGGGCGACGGTGGCGAAGGCCGTCCGTCCGTCCGCGGTGAACTGGCGCGCGCCCCGCGGGTCGAACGGGCTCGTCACATCGACGACGTGGGGGAGAGCCGCAACCCGGTCGAGCATGGCAACGGCGTCCGCTTCGAGCAGTGGGTTGTACAGCGTGCCGGCGCGGGCATGCAGCACGATGCTGGCGGTCTCTCCGGATGCCGCGGGAAACTCCCGCTTGAGCAGGTCGATCGCCTGCTGGGACTCGGTCCCCGGAAGCGAGAAGTTGTTCTTGTAGTCGGTACCGGTGGCGGTCGCGGCGGCACCGAAGCCGAGCAGGGCGACGAGCCACAGCAGTAGGACGATCCAGCGGTGGCGGAAGCACCAACGCGCGAGCGATGCCACGGGTTTCCCCCCGGTCTGGGCCGATGGACGGGTCAGGGTCTGCTAAACGATCGGTCGGTCGGGGTAGTTTACCGAACGGTCAGTAGATGCGGATCTGGGCGGGAGGGGTATAGGTTCTTCGCTACGGACCTCCAGGTGAGAGGAGAGCGGGGCGACCATGTCTGGCCGCGCGCCGCGTGCTCACGCGGGGGATACGCGCGACCGGATTCTCGCCGTCGCCGTGCAGCTGTTCAACGAACAAGGCTACGCTGGGACATCGATTCGTGACATTGCGGAGCGGCTCGGTATGACGAAGGCCGCCCTCTATTACCACTTCGCGTCCAAGGACATGATTCTGGACGCAGTAGTACAGCCGTTCGTAGAGGCGTTCGGTCATGTGAGGGATCTCTCGCGCGTTGATCCACCAGCTTCGGCCCGATCTATCATCGAGGGTCTGGTGGATGCGATGGCCGGGCCGGGCGCGGTGCTGTTCGCCTTCGTCAACGATCCATCTGTGATCCACCGACAGATCGGCAAGGGTGACATCGCGTCGCATCAGGACGCCATCGTGACCGCCCTCGCGGGACCTGACCCCACACCGTTGCGCCTCCTGCGTGCACGATGCGCGGTCGGCTGCGTGCAGGCGGGTATCCTCGGTACGGCCGTGGCACGGCGAACGCTTGCCCATGCCAGCAGCGATTCGGCGGCCAGGTCCGGGCGTGGCACGGATGGTCTCGTCCTTGACCACCCGCTCGTCCCGGACGACGTCCGCCGCGAGGTTGTCGAAGCTGCCCTCGATGCCCTGGGGAACAGGTCCGGCGTCTCCTGACCGGCCCGTGGCATTGATCCTTGAATGATCCGACGACCGGGCTCATCGGTGCGCAAGGCCACCGGAAGCTGATTATTCGAAATTCTATCCGACGGCCGGTCCGATGGTATTGATTCCAGGTAGGGAACCGGCCTGAGGGAAAGCGGCCGATGGCTGAAATGCCATTCACCCGTCGCCTTTGCAAACGGGGACGATGTCCGCTGGTGCCGGTTCCCTCCTGACCGGGGACGGTTCCGTGCCCGGCGGATTTCCGCCCCGCCCGCATGCGGCGCGGCCGGCGGTTGCACGGTCCACCCCGGTACGGGCTGCCGACTCGTGGCGTTCGGCCGCGTCGGGTAACCGGCCGCGAACCCGTAGGGTAACGTTCGGGTAATGTTGCGTGTACGTTATGTGCCTTTTGTGGTTGCATGTGTATTGGTTCTTGCCGGGGGTGTGGTTGGGCTGGCGGCACTCCGCCATCCGGTTCATCCGGCCGGCCTCGACCGGTCGTCTCGATCCGTGACGACCGAGCTGACGCGGCCTGGGGAAGCGGCAGGCGGTAACAGGGCCGGCACCACCGCCGGAACCGAGCCGGATGTCGCTGTCGGTGTCACAGCTCCGGCGATCGGCGCGGTGCGGGTAGAGAAGGTGCGGGTCGCCACGGTGACGCTCACCGTGGAGGTGGCCGACACTCCGGCGGCCTGGGCTCGTGGACTCATGGGTCGCACGTACCTTCCGGCCGGAACCGGCATGCTGTTCGTCTTCCACGGTGAGTCGACCGATGGTTTTTACATGTACCGGACGCTGCTTCCGCTCTCCCTCGTTTTCATACGGTACGGACATGTTGTCGCGGTCCGGGAAATGACGCCTTGTGTCGAAAATGATCCGGACCGTTGTGAGATCTACCGCGCGGGTACGGCCTACACGGAGGCGGTCGAGGCCCCCGCGGGTACCTTCACCGATGCCGGGACACGCCCGGGTGATGTGATCGACTTCGACTAGTCACATCAGGGTCCGGGTGTGTCGGCGGGGGAAAATCCATGTTCCGATGTGAGAAGAGCTACAAATCGACAATCCTATTTTGGGCGAATGTCGACGGGATGCCATGTAGTGCTTGTAGTGTGGGCCCGTCGTTGACGTGACGGGGCCAACAAGGTTTTCGGCGCGGTGTCGCCTATCTGACGATGGACGTTCACGCTGTGGGGCGATGAAATAGGGAGAGGCCGTACGTGGCCTACCGTTTGTCGCCAGCGCTGTCGACACCCAGGTTCCGAAGGCCTGACCGCGACCGTCTCCCATCCCGGGAGGAGGCGACCACCGCGCGACCGGAGGGTTTTGTTGTGCACACACCGGCCCGTCCCACTGTTCCGGACAGCCGTTTGCACGTTGTCGCCGAGCAGTCCCGCTTCGCCGGCAGCCGGGGGTGGCCGCCGAAGACCGCGATCGTCACCGGTGCCAGCAGTGGAATCGGCAGGGAGTCGGCGCTGCTGCTCGCCGCGATGAACTGCCAGGTTCTCCTGGTTGGTCGTAACGGAGTGGCACTGGACGAGGTTGCCGCATCAACGGAAGGTCACCGGATTGCGGTCGACCTGTCGGTCCCGGGTTCCGAAGCGGCAGTGGCCTCCCGCGGAGAGGATCTCCTGGGCGACCTCGACCTGCTGGTATGCGCTGCTGGTCTCGGTTCCGCGGGTCCCTACGACCAGCTCTCCTACGAAGCTCTCGCCGAACTGGTGGCGGTCAACCTGTTGTCACCGATGGCGCTGGTCCGCGCGGTGCTCCCAGCCATGCTTGAGCGTGGACACGGGCGCATCCTACTGGTCGGAAGCGTTGCCGGAGCCTTCGGCGTACGCGGTGAGGTTGCTTACTCGGCAACCAAGGCGGCTCTTGTCGGGTTCGCCAATGCACTGCGCTCCGAGGTTTCCGGTCGTGGCATTTCGGTGACTCTGTGCTTCCCCGGGGCCGTTGACACCCCGTTCTTCCATCGTCGTGGAGCGCCCTACGTCCGCAGGTGGCCACGCCCCCAACCGGCCCGCCTTGTTGCCGAGCGCATGCTGTTCGCGGCCGGGCGGGGTCATGCCGAGGTGTGGGTACCGCGCTGGCTCTCGCTCGCCGCACGTGTTCATGGAGCCGCACCCCCGCTCTACCGTCGTCTCGCGGGTGTCTTCGGCTAGGTTGCCAACCTCATCGTGGCAACCCCACATCACCCGATCGATGAGGGTACCGGTGCAGAGCCGGAACAGGCAGCCGGACAATCATCATATCGGTCGTGCCGGGCCGAATAGTATCGAATGGGGTATACCCGGCAGGGTGTGTTGAGTATGAGCAAACTGGCCGAAGGCGGCGTTAACATGATTTTTCTTGCCTCCGGAGGCTTGAGGAGTTTGGACAGTAGAGACCAGTTCAGGCGCATCGCCGGGTGGCTCCGGCGATCCGTGTCGGGCCCATCCGCTGACAAGGGGGAGGCGCATGACTGCTAACGACGCGAAGATCGGTCCGCCACCGGGCGGGCCGGCGGGAACATCCGGAGCGCCGCTGCCCGGCCACAGCCTCACATCCTCACCCGAGGACGTGCTGAGGGCGGCATCCGCGGAGAACTTCCCGGTGTCCCCGCTGATCCTGCCCGCTCGGGCGAGGCGGCACCTTTTTGCCCTGTACGGATTTGCCCGCCTCGTCGACGACATCGGTGATGAGGCGACCGGCGACCGGGTCGCCCTGCTCGACACCCTGGAAGCTGATCTTGATCGGATCTGGGGTGGTACGCCCACGCTCCCGGTCATCCAGGCGCTGGCACCGACCGTCCGGGAGTGCGGCCTGCAACCGGAACCGTTCCGCCGGCTCGTGGCCGCCAACCGACAGGACCAGCTCGTCACGCGTTACGACACCTTCGACGACCTGTTGCGTTACTGCACCTTGTCCGCCGACCCGGTGGGACACATGGTGCTGGGCGTCTTCGGTATCCAAACGCCTGACCGGGTCGCGCTGTCCGACCGGATCTGCACAGCGCTCCAGCTCGTCGAGCACATCCAGGACGTAGCCGAGGACCTTGCAGCCGGCCGGATCTACCTGCCGGGAGAGGACCTCGACGCCTTCGGCGTACGTGAGCAGGACCTGGCGCGGCCGACGGCCAGCCCGGCGGTGCGGGAACTCATCGCCTTCCAGGTGCTGCGTGCCCGGCGCGTCCTCGACGAAGGCACGCCGCTGGTCAACCTGGTCAACGGCCGGCTGCGGCTCCTGTTCGCCGGGTTCGTCGGCGGCGGACGGGGAGCCTTGGACGCGGTGCGGCGGGCTGATTTCGACGTCCTGGGCGGCGCGCCCACCGCGCCGAAGCCCCGGATCGCCCGGTTCGCCCTGACGGTCGCACTGGCGTCGGCCACACCCTCCGCCCGCCGGGCCGGTCGCGCGGCGCGGGTAGGGCTCCCACCATTGGTCACCGGCGGCGGCACCATCACCCGGCCGGCCTCGCACGGAGGTACGCAATGACTACCGCCGGTCCATTTCGGTCGCCGACGGTTACCGAGGCATACGTGACCTGTGAAACTCTGATGAGAGAGGCCGCACGCAACTTCTCCTACGGCATCCGGCTGCTGCCTGCGGACAAACGGGCGGCGCTGTCCGCGGTGTACGCCTTCGCCCGCAGGCTCGACGACATCGGCGACGGCGATCTGCCCGCCACGGACAAAGCCGTCGCGCTGGCCGCGGCCCGAGCTGACATCACCGGTCTCGGCGCATCCAGCTCGGATCCGGTACTGGTCGCGCTCGCCGATGCCGCCCGGCGCTTCCCCATCCCGGTGGACGCCTTCGTCGAGCTGATCGACGGCGTCGAGATGGACCTGCACGAGGTCACCTACGAGTCCTTCGAGGACCTCGTCGGGTACTGCCGGCGGGTGGCCGGCACCATCGGGCGCCTGTCGCTCGGCATCTTCGGCACCGAGACGGCCCATGCGGACGCGGGCGCCGCCACGGTAGCCGACGAACTCGGGATCGCCCTGCAGCAGACCAACATTCTCCGAGACGTCCGGGAGGACCTGATCATCGGCCGGATCTACCTGCCGCGGACCGAGCTGGAAAAGGCCGGGATCACTCTCGGTCTCGGACCCGACGGCCAGCTCGGCGGCCCCCCCGACGCACTCGTCGAGTACCTGCGCGGCTGCGCGGAGCGCGCCGACGAGTGGTACGGACGCGGCCTGAAACTGCTCGGTATGCTCGACCGTCGCAGTGCGGCGTGCTGCGGCGCCATGGCCGGGATCTACCTGCGGCTCAACCGCCGGATCAGGATGGACCCGACCCCCGTCCTACACGAGCGGATGTCGCTGCCTGGCTGGGAGAAAGCGGTGGTTGCCGCCCGCAGCCTCGCCGGCCGTCCGGAGGTGTCGGTGGCATGAGCGTGTCCACCGCGGGGTTGCCCATCGCTGCGCCGCCCGGCCAGGGGGTTCGCCGGCTTGTCGTGGTCGGCGGCGGTCTTGCCGGCCTGTCAGCCGCGCTGGTCGCCGCCGACGCCGGTGCCGAGGTGACCGTGCTGGAAGCACGGCCACGGCTCGGTGGTGCCACCGCCTCGTTCGTCCGTGACGGCATGTGGGTGGACACCGGCCAGCACGTGTTCATGCGCTGTTGCACCGCCTACCGCGGGTTCCTGCGTCGGCTCGGGGTCGAGCACCTGACCACCCTGCAGGAGCGTCTGGACGTCCCGGTACTACTGGCGGAATCGGGGGCGCATGCCCGGCTGCGGCGCACCCGCATCCCCTGGCCTGCGCCGTTGCACCTCACCCCGGCGCTGCTGGGGTACCGGGCGTTCCCGGTCGGCCAGCGGCTGCGCGCGGCGCTCGCCGCCTACCGCCTCGGCCGCCTCGACCCGAACGCACCCGAGGTGGACGGCGTCTCGTTCGGAAGCTGGCTCGCCGACCGGGGTCAGCGGCCCGCGGCCATCGAGGCGTTGTGGGAACTGCTGACCGTCGCGACCCTGAACGCCCCGGCCGACTCGGCGTCCCTCGGGCTCGCCGCCAAGGTCGTGCGTACAGGTCTGCTGGAGCGGGCCGACGCCGGTGACATCGGATGGGCCGACGTCCCGCTGCAGCAGCTGCACGGTGAGGCGGCAGCCTCGGAGCTCGCCGACGCCGGAGCGGACGTGCGGACGGGTGTGAAGGTGCGTGCGCTGACGCGGACGGCGACCGGTTGGCAGGTGGCCACGGACAGCGGCCCGGTTGATGCCGATGCCGTGATTCTCGCCGTACCTCCGCAGGCGGCTGCCGCGCTGTTGCCGGACGGCGCGGTCAAGGAGCCGGCGCGCTTTGTGAAGCTCGGTTCCGCGCCGATCGTCAACGTCCACATGATCTACGATCGGCCGGTGCTCAAGGAACCGTTCCTGGCGGTGGTGGGCTCCCCGGTCCAGTGGGTCTTCGACCGGACCGCATCAAGTGGGGTCACGGGAACGGGGGAGGGCCGGCCCGGCCGCACCGGCGCGCAGTACCTGGCGATCTCCCTGTCGGCCGCGGACGAGTGGATCGACCGTCCGGCCGGCGAGATCCGCAGCCTCTTCATCGAGGAGATGCGCCGGCTGCTACCGGCGGCACGGAGCGCCGAGGCGGTCGAGGTGTTCGTCACCCGTGAACGCACTGCGACGTTCCGTCAGGCCCCCGGCACCCGCGCGCTGCGCCCCGGCCCGGCCACCGAGCTGCCCGGGTTGGTCCTGGCGGGCGCGTGGACCGACACGGGCTGGCCGGCGACCATGGAAGGCGCTGTCCGTAGCGGACTGGCTGCCGCGAAGGTGGCGCTCGACGGTTGGCGTTCCGGACCGCCCGTACCAGGCCCGACCCGTAGATTGCTACCAGTGGTCGAATCCCCGGGCGGTTCCCCCGGAGGGCAGCGTGGCTGCGCTTCGTCACCGACCATCCCATCGAAAACATCACAATCGTCCCAGACGCCGGAGACCAAGGTCCCGGGCGAGGGACCGTCATCTTCTACCCCGCCGGGATCATCGACCGGCATGTCGACCGCCCAGCTGCCCTCGACCCAGCTGCCCTCCGCACCGCCCTCGACATCCATTTCAACCGCAACTTCGAACACGACTTCGACAGCGTCACCGACAGGGGGATTCCCGGCATGACCACGTTGGTTCCCGATGCGATCGAGCGGGGCCGGACCCTGGCAGTGCCGGCACTGCGCGCCGCCGTCGACCGGCTCCACCCCCGCCTGCGCCGGGTGGTGGCCTACCACCGCGGCTGGATCGACGCGAACGGCACCCCGCTGACCGGCAGCGGCGGAAAGCTGCTGCGCCCGGCGCTGGCGTTGCTGTCAGCCGAGGCTGCCGGTGCCCCGGTCGAGACCGGGCTCCCCGGCGCGGTCGCCGTGGAGCTGGTCCACGACTTCTCCCTGCTGCACGACGATCTCATGGACGGCGACACCGAGCGGCGGCACCGGCCCACCGCGTGGACGGTCTTCGGCGCGGACGGCGCGATCCTCGCCGGCGACGCCCTGCTGGGGCTCGCGACCCAGGTGCTGCTGGAGGTCGAGGGGGAGCCGGGTCGCCGTGCCGCAATCATGCTCGGTGCGGGTGTTCAGGACCTTGTCCGCGGCCAGGCCGAGGACCTGCACTTCGAAACCCGCAACGACATCACCGTTGCGGACACCCTGATGATGGAGGACGGGAAGACCGGCGCGCTGCTGTCCTGCTCGACCGCGATCGGTGCGGTCCTCGCCGGCGGCCCGCCGCGGCTCGTCGACGGCCTCGCCGAGTTCGGGTCACGGCTGGGAACCGCCTTCCAGCTCGTCGACGACCTTCTCGGCATTTGGGGTGATCCGGTGGTGACCGGCAAGCCGGTGCTGTCGGACCTGCGTTCCCGTAAGAAGTCCGTGCCGGTCGTGGTAGCGCTGGAAGGCGGCGGAGACGACGCGGACGAACTGCGCGCGTTCCTCGAATCCGCTGGCGACCCGTCCGAAGCCGAACTGCACCGTGCCGCCGAACTGGTGGAACGGGCCGGCGGACGGGATTGGACCACGGCCGAGGCCGACCGTCAGCTCGACATATGCGCCGAGCTGCTCGCCTCGCTGTCCCTGCCGTCGCTGGTCGAGGCCGAACTGCTTGCCCTGGCCCGTTTCGTGACGGAACGGGACCGGTGATCTGACTGTGACAAAGCTGTTCGTACCGCAACAGGAGTTCATACCGCACCGGGACCGCAATGTGGACGGGAGCCGCTGATGAGCTCGACCACCGACTACCGGGAATCCGAAGTCTCCACCGACACGGTGGCGGCAGCCGCCGTCCGGGCCCGAGACCACCTGCTGTCCCTGCAGTCCGATCTGGGCTGGTGGAAGGGCGAGCTCGAAACCAACGTCACGATCGAGGCGGAGGACCTGCTGATGCGGCAGTTCCTCGGCATCCTCACACCGGAGACGGCCGAGGAGACCGCCCGGTGGATCCGTTCACAGCAGAGCGACCAGGGCACCTGGACGACCTACTACGGCGGCCCGCCCGACCTGAACGCCACTTTCGAGGCCTACGTGGCGCTGCGCCTCGCCGGTGACAGCCCGGACGCGCCGCACATGCGGGCCGCGTCCGCGTTCGTCCGGGAGAACGGCGGCCTCGCCCGCACGCGGGTGTTCACCCGGATCTGGATGGCGATGTTCGGCGAGTGGTCGTGGGACGACCTGCCGGTGATGCCGCCGGAGCTCGTGCTGCTGCCGTCGTGGTTCCCGCTCAACCTGTATGACTTCGGCTGCTGGGCCCGGCAGTCGATCGCACCGTTGACGATCGTCGGGACGTTCCGGCCGCAGCGCTGGCTCGGTTTCAGCGTCGACGAGCTCAAGGTCGAGCTGCCGCCGACACCGCCGGCACCGCTGCGTTCCTGGTCGGGTGCGTTCCAGCGCCTGGACGCGATGTTGCACCGCTATGAGCGTCGCCCGCTGAAGATGCTGCGCCGGCATGCGCTGCGCCGGACCGCGGAGTGGATCGTCGCCCGGCAGGAGGCGGACGGCTGCTGGGGTGGCATCCAGCCGCCGTGGGTCTACTCGATGATCGCGCTGACGATGCTCGGCTACCCCATGAACCATCCGGTGATCACGTCCGGACTGCGTGGGATGGAGCGCTACACGATCCGCGAGAACACGCCCGCGGGGATGGTCCGCCGGGTGGAGTGCTGCCAGTCCCCGGTGTGGGACACCGCGCTCGCCGTGGTCGCCCTGCGCGACTCGGGTCTTCCCGCCGACCACCCGGCCATGGTGCGGGCGGCCCGGTGGCTCGCGGACGAGGAGGTCACCATCACCGGTGACTGGGCCGTGAAACGCCCGGCGCTGGCTCCCGGGGGCTGGGCCTTCGAGTTCGACAACGACGGGTACCCGGATGTCGACGACACGGCCGAGGTGGTGCTGGCCATCCGCCGGCTGCTCGGCCCCCACGGTTCACCCGATGGGATCGACGCGGTCGACCCGCAGCTCGCCGCCCGGCTGCGGTCCGCCGCACGCCGCGGGGTGGACTGGGCCATCGGGATGCGTTCGGCCAACGGCGCATGGGGGGCGTTCGACGCAGACAACACCCGGACTCTCCCCACGAAGCTGCCTTTCTGTGACTTCGGCCAGGTGATCGACCCGCCGTCCGCGGACGTCACCGCGCACATTGTGGAAATGCTCGCCGAGGTAGGCCAGTCCGCCAACCCCATCACCGAACGGGCCGTGGACTGGCTGCTGGCCAACCAGGAGCCGGGCGGTTCATGGTTCGGCCGGTGGGGGGTCAACCACATCTACGGCACCGGCGCGGTCGTCCCGGCACTGATCGCCGCAGGCGTGTCGGCCAACCATCCGGCGATCATCCGGGCTGTCGGGTGGCTGGTCGAACATCAAAGACCCGACGGCGCCTGGGGCGAGGACCTGCGTTCCTACACGGACGACGCCTGGATCGGCTGTGGCGAGCCGACCGCGTCCCAGACGGCGTGGGCGCTGTTGGCGCTGCTCGCTGCCGACCCGGCATCCTCGGCCGTCGAACGGGGGGTGCGGTGGCTGGTCGACACGCAGCGCCTGGACGGAACCTGGGATGAGCCGCACTACACGGGCACCGGGTTTCCCGGGGACTTTTCGATCAACTACCATCTGTACCGGCTGGTCTTCCCACTGACCGCGCTAGGCCGGTACCTGAGCGGCGGGTCCGCGTCATGACTTTCTCGGCACCGGACACATCAAGGACGTCGGTGTCCGCCGAAGCGTCCAAGACGTCGGCATCCAGAGAATCGGTATCCGAAACGTCGGTACCTGAAGTACTGGCAGCTGAAGCGTCGGTACCGAGTACGTCGGCACCCAGGGAATCGTCTCCCGAGACGGCGGGGCACAGGGAACCGTCCTCCGAGATGGCGATGCCCAGGCCGCAGGCATTCAAGGTGTCCGATCTCCAGGTGCCCGCGTCCGCGACGGCCCCGTCCGGAGGGCCCGAAGCCTTGGACGCCGCGCGGGTTGCGCGAGCCCAGGCCACCCGGCGTCGTCCAAGGCTGGTCGTCGCCGCACCGTTGCGGCTGGAGGCGTGGGCCGCAGCCCGTTCGGGCCTTCCGGCGGGTACGATTCTCATCCGCACCGGCATGGGGCCCGAGCAGGCCAGCCGGTCCACCCGCATCATCCGGGAGGCCCGAGCCGACGCGATCGCCCTGGTCGGTCTCGGTGGTGGGCTCGGCCAAGGGGTGAAGCCCGGGCATGTGGTGGTGGCCGACGAGGTCCGCACCGCTGACGGTTCGGTCAGCGCCCGCTGTCCGTCGGCGCCGCTGCTGGCCGGTGAGCTGCGCAGGCAGGGACTCACCGTGCACGTCGGGCCGGTCGTGTCGGTCGCCCGGTTGGCGATCGGTACCGCACGCGCCGAACTCGCGGCCACCGGTGCGATCGCCGTGGACATGGAGTCCGCACAGATCGCGCCGGGTGCGAACGGGGTGCCCCTGGCCATCGTCCGCGTCATCGTCGACACGGACGAGCAACCGCTCGGACGCCTTGACCTGGCCCGCCGCGGGATCGCCGGGTTGCGCACGATGATGACCCTCGGCCCGGTGCTGGAACGGTGGTCGGCGGTTGTCGGATCACGGCAGGTGCTGCTCGCCGAGCCGCGAGCGTTCTGCGCCGGGGTCGAGCGGGCGATCGAGGTCGTCGAACGAGCCCTGGATCTCTACGGAGCGCCGGTCTACGTCCGTAAGCAGATCGTCCACAACAGCCATGTGGTCGCAGACCTCGCCCAGCGCGGCGCTGTCTTCGTCGAGGAACTGGACGAGGTGCCGGCCGGGGCGACCGTGGTCTTCTCCGCACACGGGGTGGCTCCCGCCGTGTGGGAGCAGGCGGATGACCGCAGCCTGTCCGTGATCGACGCAACCTGTCCGCTGGTGGAGAAGGTGCATGCGGAGGCCCGGCGGTTCACCGCCCGCGGCGACACCGTGCTGCTCATCGGGCATGCCGGTCATGAGGAGGTCGACGGCACCCTCGGCGAGGCCCCCGGGAAGATCAAACTGGTCGAGTCGCCGGCGGATGTCACGAACGTCGAGGTCGACGACCCGGAGCGGGTCACGTACCTGATGCAGACGACACTCGCGGTGGACGAGGCCGAGGAGGTGGTCGACGCGCTGCGTGACCGCTTCCCGTCTGTGATCGGACCGGGGTCGGCCGACATCTGCTACGCCACGTCGAACCGGCAGAATGCGATCCGGCGGGTCGCTATCGAGGCCGACGTGGTGCTGGTGGTCGGTTCGGAGAACAGTGCCAACTCACGCCGCCTGGTCGACGTGACCGAACGTGAGGGTGTCCCGGCGTATCTCGTCGGGGATGTCGGTGACGTGGACATGCGGTGGCTGGTCGGTGCTGACACCATCGGCATCTCCGCGGGCGCGTCGGCACCGCCGACCCTGGTCGACGAGCTGACCAGGGCGTTGTCCGGCCTCGGCCCGACAACGGTCGCGGTGCGTTCGGTCGGCGCCGAGACGATTTCCTTCCACCTTCCCAAGGAGCTGCGTCGCCAGGCCAAGTGACGTCAGATAATATCGGATGATGTCGGGTGATGTAATACCTGACGGGTGATTCCGGGTAGCGGAAACCGATGTTCTTCATATCGCGCCGGGTAGTCGAAGGAGCCTCCTTCGACTACCCGGCGTTCTTCCTGTGGCCGTATGTACGGATGCCCACCGGCACCGTGATTATCCTGTTCCAGGCGATGACGAATGGACCGACCGCGCCGGTAACGTCATCGAGAACTGCACCCCGGTGATGACGTTCGGCAGCTCACTCAACCACTGGACAAGCGCCACGGTCGACGCGAAGGACCCTCAGGTCTTCAGCTTCCACCAGCACATCGTCCCCGCGAACCTCCCGACCTATAAGTTCAACTCCTGAGATGACACCCTGCTGTGGTCCGGTATCCAGGTTGGTCGAAGGACCCGAGGATCCTGGCGTCGGGCCACGGCGGATCATGGTGGACCGGTGAAGGGACAGCGCGTGGACCGTGCCTACTGGCGGCGCCGGATCGACCTACTGGACCCGGAACGCGACTTCGCGGAGATCTACCGGATCATGGTTGCCCACGAGTTCCCGTGGGACATGAACCAGGCGCTCAGCTTCGCCCTCTACCGGACGTACGCGGTGCCGAGCATCGGAGCCCTGCTGGCCCGCACCGGCGAGCTCACCGGCCGGACCCGAAAGCGCTACGAGGACACCGTGGTGATCCTGGACGCCGTTCTCGAGCACGGGTTCGCGAGCGATACCGGGCGTGCGGCGATCCGCCGTATGAATCAGATGCACGGCGCGTACACCATCTCGAACGAGGATTTCCGCTATGTCCAGGCGACGTTCGTCGTCGTGCCGATCCGCTGGATGGACCGGTTCGGCCGACGACCGTTCACTGAGCGTGAACGGGTGGCGAGTGCGAACTACTACCGGGAACTCGGCCGGCACATGGGCATCGGGGACAGCCCGACCACGCATGAGGAGTTCGCGAGTTACCTCGACGACTATGAGCGGGCGAACTTCGCCTTCGACCCGGGCGGTCGGGCGGTATCCGACGCGACGCTCGACCTGATGACCCGTTTCTACCCACGACCGCTCGCGCCGTTGGTGCGGCGTTTCAGTCTGGCGCTGCTAGACGACCCGTTGCTGGACGCCTTCGGCTATCCCCACCCGTCGCGGTTGGCGCGGGTAGCCGCCGCCGGCGGTCTGCGGGCCCGCGGCGCGCTGGTGCGCTTCCTGCCGCCGCGCGGTAAGCCGCTGTATCCTCGCCAGCTGCCGCAGCTCACGCTCTACCAGGACGGCTGTGATGTCCGGCAGCTCGGGACCTTCCCGACGGGGGGTTGCCCGGTGCCTCATCACCCGGACGGGAACAAGGCTGCCCGGTAGCCGAACGCGGCGCCGGACCCGTCGTGCGGGTAGGCGAGTTCGGTAGGGGCGGACCCAACGGATGTTCGTCGTCCGCCTGGGCGGTCGGCATGGTGTCTGCGTGAATCAGATCAGATCAGATCAGATCAGGTCGCTCCGTGTACAGCTGCCGAAGGATGGAGAGGTCGAACATCTGCCGGGCGGTTATCGGGATCGTACGTGACAGCGTGCGGATGTTCGCCTCGATCAACGCGTCGGTCATGGTGAACAGGCCGTTGCGACGTGTTTCCTCGGTCTGGACGAGAGTGCCGAACGCCTTGTTGCGTTCCAGTTGTTCGGTGACGTCGAGACTACGCGACTTCGCATAGACGTCCGTGGTGAGCCGCGCGCCGAGCATCGGGTCGGCGAGGCTGTCCCGCCAACCGCGGATCTCAGCGCTGAGGAATGCCTTGACCTTTCCTTTCATCGTGTTGATTGTTTCCGCTGCAACCACGTACACGTCGGAAACCAGAGGGTATCTGTGGTCCGCGAGCAGGAACGTCGAGGTGGTGAAGCCCTGGCGGGCGAGTACTACGGGGGCGTCGGCCAGGGAGGACAGCACGCCGTCGACCCGGCGGTCCGCGACGGCCTGCGCGTGGTCGGCCGTGACGACCTTTGTCACTTCCGTTTCCGGGACTCCCGCAGCCGACAGGAACGCCGTCCAGAGGGCCACGCTGCCCGGCGCTATCCCGATCCTTGTGCCGATCATCTCCTGTGGTGTCCGGATCGGCCGGTCCGCCAGTGACACGATCGCCCAGGGGGATTTCTGCCGTTGCGTGCCGATGACCCGCAGGCGCGCACCGCCCGAGATCTCCCGGGCCACCGTGTCCGGGCTGGCAACACCGACGAACGCCTTGCCGGAGGCCAACGCCGCCACGGTCGCGGCATCCGGCCCGCTGTCGCGGAACTCCGTCCGGGTGAATCCGGCCCTGCGGTAGTAACCGCGGTTGTCGGCGATGAAGGAGCCGGCGAACTCGACGTCGCGGGTTGCCGGGAGCAGGACCGCAAGCGGACCCAGCCCGGTTCTAGACGTTCCGGCGGTCGCCGGCCGTCTGATCCGGCGGGCCGCCCAGGCCGCGGTCCCGCCGCCGGCTCCGAGCCCGGCCACGGCGACGGCGGCGAGCAGGACACCCCGCCGGGACGGCCGCGGCGGGTCGTCGGGATCGGCCATCTCGTCGTGGTCGCCGGGGGCCGGTTTTGGGGCCGCGCCGGTCCATGCCGGCTGCTCGATCGTGGCCGGGTCGATGTCGGGAGCGGACTGTGGTTGCGACCGGCGTGGTTTCGGCACCCCGGTTGCGGGATCTTTCAGGCCGACCGTGTTGAGTTCCTCGGGGGACGAGGGCATGCCGGTCGGGCTGCTCCCACCGGTCGTACGGCTGGCTGTCCCGACCGTGGCGGGCAGCTCGCCGGTGTCCAGCTCGTCGTGGAAGTAGCTGTAGGCGTCGGGTCTGTGTTCCATGGTGGTCAGGGAATGCATGGTCGGCGCTTCGTAGAAGGCACTCGCGGTCGGCCAGGCGGCCACCGTCGAGGCCGGCTGGGGATCCGGTGTGGACAGGGGGGCGGACAGGACGGCCTGCAACTGCCGGCGAAGCCTGTCCGCGCTGGGCCGGTCGGACGGATTCTTGGCCAGCATCGGCTGGAGCACCGATTGGGTCCGTGCGGCGCGCACCGGCGTGCTCGGCCCCTCGTAGACGACGGCGTGCATGGTCGCGAAGGTGGTGTCCCGCTCGAACGGGGATGCGCCCTCCGCCGCGTGGATCAGTGTGGTCGCAAGTGAGAACAGATCGCTTTCGGGTCCGCTGTCACCACCGCGGATACGTTCGGGTGCCATGTAGGCGGGGGTACCGACCAACCCGCCGGCAGCGGTGATCCGGTTGTCGGTCTCGAACGCCGCAATGCCGAAGTCCACCAGCCGGACCGTTCCGTCAGCGGTGATCAGGACATTCGAGGGTTTGACGTCCCGATGCAGAACACCGCGGCGGTGACCGTGTACGAGTGCGTCCAGCAGGGCGATACCGATCCGGGCGACTTCTCGCTCACTCAGAGCGCCCTCCTGGGCGATGACTGCCGCCAGCGAGCGTCCGGGGACCAGGTCCATGACGATCCACTGTGTGCCGTGGTCCTCGACCAGGCCGTAGACGGTGACCACGTTGGGGTGGATGCCGAGTCTTGCGGCGTTACGTGCTTCACGGTGGGCACGTTCGACCAACAGCTCACGGTCGTGGGACGGGATGTTGTCCGGGATCCGGATCTCCTTGAGGGCGCGTTCGGCACCGGTACCGGTGTCATATGCCCGCCAGACCGTTCCCATACCGCCCGAGCCGAGGCGCTCGACGAGGCGGTACCGCCCGCCGACCATCCGCGTGGCGGTGTGCCCGCCTGATGTCATACGCCCGCCTTCACCCTGCAACGCGTGTCCAACCCCATGTGACCTCTGCGCCGGTTGACCAGCTTTCTTTTCGCCGATGTTAGGCGTTGTCGCGGCCGGCCTTTGACCGGGCGGGTTCAGCCGCACCGGTCCGGTCCACGCTCAGCTGTCCGCTGGAATGTCACAGGGCCGGTCATACAGGCTGGATGTCGCGGATTTGAGGAACCGTGGGCCGATCGGCAATGGCGTACGTCACTCCTTGGGAGTCCTGTGACTGAGATTACTCGGCGTTTCGCGTGGGCTTGGGCGCGGGCCTGCGGGTTCGGCGGGTTCCGAATCGATGAAGAAGTGGTCAGCCGTGATTTTGGTGACCCTGGGTGATATCGATCACCGGTATGCTGTCGCGGTCGCCGTCGGTACCGGTCGCGTTGCCTTCCACGGCCTGGGTCGCCGGGCCGGGTTTGCGGGGTCTGGTCGGCCGTCGCCCGGCGGGCACGTGTGCCCGCCGGGCAAGCCCGTCCGCCTTGTCTTAATCATGGTTGGGGTGGTGTCGGGTACCCGACACCGATCCGTCCCAATCTTTGATCAAAAAGTCCGACTATAGCCGTTGACCTGCGGCGACAGGCGCCGCGTGCGGTCGGTCGGAAACGGGACGCCAGGTGTGATAGTGGCCGATCCGACCTTCTCGATGAACATACAAGCTGTACGTACACCCTGTATGTTCTTGGATTGGAGCGGCCGGCCGGCCGCACGACGTCGACGCCGAAGGGCGGTATTGCCGTGGCGGTGGAGTGGCGGTACTCGTTGCGGATCGGGATGTACCTGGCCAAGCAGAAGGTGCTGCGTCGTAAGCACTTCCCGCTCGTTCTCGAGCTCGAGCCCCTGTTTGCCTGCAATCTGTCATGCACCGGCTGTGGCAAGATCCAGCACCCGGCATCCGTGCTCAAGCAGCGGATGAGCGTCGAGGACGCCATGGCTGCGGTCGAGGAGTGCGGCGCGCCGGTGGTCGCGATCGCCGGTGGCGAACCGCTGATGCACCCGCAGCTCGACGAGATCGTCCGTCAGCTCATCGCACGCAAGAAGTTTGTTCTGTTGTGCACCAACGGGCTGTTGCTCCGCAAGAAGATGGCGAAGTTCACACCGTCGCCGTACTTTACCTTCATCGTCCACATCGACGGCCTGCGTGAGCGCCACGACGCGGTCGTGGAGAAGGCGGGCACCTTCGACGAGGCGATCGAGGCGATCGCCGCGGCCAAGGCCGCCGGCTTCCGGGTGGGCACCAACTCGACCTTCTTCAACAACGACAGCCCGCAGGACGTGATCGACGTGCTGTCCTACCTCAACGACGAGGTCGGGGTGGACCAGATCCAGCTCTCGCCCGCGTACGCCTATGAGAAGGCGCCCGATCAGGAGCACTTCCTCGGCGTCTCGCAGACCCGTGAGATGTTCTCCAAGGTCTTCGGGGACGGTCGTCGTGCGAAGTGGCGCCTCAACCACTCGCCGGTGTTCCTCGACTTCCTGGAGGGCAAGCGCGATCTTTCCTGCACCGCCTGGGGTATCCCGAGCTACTCGCTGTTCGGCTGGCAGAAGCCCTGCTACCTGATGAGTGACGGCTATGTCTCGTCCTACAAGGAGCTGGTCGAGACCACCGACTGGGACGCCTACGGCCGGGGTAAGGACCCGCGCTGCGCGAACTGCATGGCGCACTGCGGCTATGAGACCTCCGCGGTTCTCGCCACCACGTCCTCGCTGAAGGAGTCGCTGCGCGCGATGCGCAGTCTGTGATCCCCGTATAAAGTCTGATCACACGTGTGGCGTCTGAGTGGCGGACGCCGCGCGCCTCAAACCCCGGCGGAAAGCCGGCCACCGTCACGGTGGCCGGCTTTCCGAGTTGGTCGAAGAGTGAGTGATCACGGTTCTTCTCGCTCGTTTCAAGGCCTCGGGGTCCTACTGGTGTCCCGCTTCAAGACCGGTCAGAAGTCGGTCGAGAACCTCCCCGGCCTCGCGGCGGGCCCGCGCCGGTTCACTGGCCCGACCGATCAGCAGGCTCGCCTCGGACAGGACGGCTGCGAGCACACGGGTGAGGGGTGCGATCGGCAACGGGTCGATCCGCCCTTCCTCGACGGCCCTGCTCAGCCATTCGGCGAGCAGCCGGTACCCGTGACGCTCGACCAGGATGTCCCAGGCGTCGTGGCCGAGCACAGCAGGGCCGTCGACCAGGACGATGCGCTGGAAGTCGCTGTCGGTGCAGATGTCGAGGAACGACTGGAAGCCGGTGCGTAGCTGCTCCCAGGCGTCGGTGGTCGCCGCGTCTGTCGCGCGCTGAAGTTCCTTTGTGACAAGCTGCTCGGCGACCTCAAGCGCGACCTGCTCCATCACGGCGCTGAACAGGTCGGCCTTGTCGCGAAAGTGATGATAAAGAGCGCCCCGGGTCACCTGCGCGTCCGCCACGATCTCCTCGGTGCCCGTGGCCGCGTACCCCTGGGTCCCGAAACGTTGCCGCGCAGCGGCAAGGAGAACCTGTCGGGTGGCGGCCGGGGGCTCGCCAACGCGCATCCTGCTCATTCGCTGATTATGTTGCACGCTATCTTCCGATGGGCCACTTCGGCGGTGGGAATGTCCGTCACGGTGCTTGGATGGCGTTAGTGGCATATCTCCGATCGTGTACCGGGGTCAAGGTCGGGTAATGCGGTGAGACCGCGACCGGTGTCATCAAGAACGTGTCCGCGTTCGCACATGTGCCGAGCGCGCACGATCGCCCCGCAGTCGGCGTGGACGATGGGCGCCGGCGGACCGTCCGGGCCGGCGAGATGACGGTCACCCCACTGTCGTAGCGCGGTCAGCACCGGCTGGAGTTCGCGGCCAGCTTGGGTGAGACGGTACTCGTACCGGGAGCGGGCGCCGTTCTCCCGGTAGGCCCGACGTTCGAGAACACCCGCGTCCACCAGGGTGCGCAGCCGCTCGGCAAGGACGGCCCGGGGGGCACCGGTCGCGATCCGGATCGCCTCGAATCGCTGGACACCGAGGGCGACCTCGCGGATGACCAGTAGTGACCAACGTTCGCCGACCACCCCGAGTGTGCGCGCGATCGAGCATACCCGGGGGGAGTCCATGCATCCACTATGCCATATCTGGATTCGTTTTCCGAACTTAGCGGGTTAGACTGTCGGACCATGACGACAACCGAGCCACGCCCACCGGATGTCACCTGGGGCGAGCCGCGCAGCAAGACCCTCGTCTGGCACGACCCGATGGCCATCGCGGCCGTGGGGAAGACCATGACGGGTCGTGATTTCCTGCTGGCGATGCGGGACGGGGCTGTGCCACCCCCACCGATCGCCGCCCACTTCGACTTCCGGATCGGCCATGTCGGCGACGGGGACGTGGTCTTCGGCTGCGCCCCGGACGAGTCCGCCTACAATCCGATCGGCGTCGTCCACGGCGGTCTCGTCTGCACACTCCTGGACACGGTCACCGGCTGCTCGGTGCATACGGCGCTTCCGGCCGGCTTCGGGTACACGTCCATCGAGATCAAAGTCAACTATCTTCGCCCGGTTCGCGTGATCGACGGCCGGCCGAGTGAACTGACCGCACACGGCTGGGTTGTCCGGCCCGGCCGCCGCATCGTCTTCGCCGAAGGGGACGTCCGTGATGTCGACGGCCGGATCGTCGCGACCGCGAGCAGTACCTGCCTCGTCTTCCCGCTCGACGGCGAAGAACACCCGTCGGCCGGTGTCGTGCGAGATGTCCTGACGTCGTAGGTTCGAGCCGGTCCTGGGTCCGACCGGGCCGTAGATCGGGTACGGCCCATCTCGGCCGTGATCCTCCGGTTGGGTTCGCGGTATCCGGCGGGTGAGTCCGGAGTCGGGAGCGCGGGTGACACAGGAAGCCGCCGGGTCGTACCCCACGAAGGCCCGGAGGTCTCCCGCATCCCCCTCGCTCCACGAACGCCTACCGGTCGTCCTGCCTGTCGTTGTCGCCTACGGCTGCTCCGGCCTGGTGATCTGGTGCATCAGTGAGATCGTCAACAATCCGCCGAGCGACAGGGCCGGCTGGCTCGGAGCCGGGGCGCGCCTGTGCGGGTTGCTCGGCAGCTACCTGCTCCTGGTGGAGATGCTGCTTGTCGCGCGCCTGCCATGGCTGGAGCGCGACGTCTCGGTGATCGTGCTCCGGCGCTGGCACGCGCGTAACGGGCGGCTGCTGCTCACCCTGATCGTCCTGCATGCCTGTCTCGCCGTCGCGGTCGAGGCGGCACGGACGCAGTCGCCGTTCGTCGGCGCCGCGATCGGCATGGTCCTGCACTTTCCGCACGTCATGGCTGCCGCGGCCGGGCTCGCTCTGCTCGTCATGGCCGCAGCCACATCCGCCCGGAGTGTCCGCGCGAGGATCGCCTACGGCTGGTGGCATCTGCTCCACCTGTCGACCTATGCCGCGGTCGGACTCGGGTTCGCCCACCAGCTCCTCGGAGCCGACCTGGTCGGGTCCGCCGGTACCGCCTTGTGGACGGGCGTGCATGTGCTCGTCGGTGTCCTCGTGCTGTGGTTCCGGGTTGTCGCACCGGTGCGCGCATCGCTGCGGCACCGGCTGCGGGTGACAGCCGTCATCAGGGAGGCTCCAGACGTCGTGTCCGTGTGGGTGCGCGGACGCCGGATCGAGCAGCTGCAGGCACGTCCCGGTCAGTACCTACGGTGGCGGATCCTCACCCGGTGGAGCTGGTTCACCGCCCATCCCTACTCGCTGTCCGCGCCGCCCGGGCCGGACGGGCTGCGCTTCACGGTCAAGGCGGTCGGTAACCACAGCCGGGCCCTCGGGCGGGTGCGGGTCGGGACACGCATTGCCATCGAAGGCCCGTACGGCGCGCTCACCGAATGCCGTCGACGCAGGCAGCGGGTGCTGCTGCTGGCGGGTGGATTGGGAATCGCGCCGCTACGGGCCCTGCTGGAAGGGCTCACCGCCGATCCGGGCGAGCTGACCCTGATCTACCGGGTCGAGTGCAGCGAGGACGTCATCTTTCGGGATGAGATCGATGACCTGGCCCGGCGCTGCGGCATCGGCGTCCACTACCTTGCCGGGCCGCCCGGCGGGGAGGGCCGACCTGAGCCGCTGGCTCCGGAGCGGCTGACCGACCTGGTCCCGGCGCTGCGGTGGCATGACGTGTACGTGTGTGGCCCCACGGGGATGGTGACGACCGCCGTCACGTCGCTGCGCACGGCGGGTGTCGACCATCGCCACATCCATACCGAGACCCTGTCGTTCTGATCGCTCTGTCGTTCTGATCGCTCTGTCGTTCTGACGGTGGCGCCGGTCGGGGCGAGGCCACGGGTGGTCGTTCACGGGTGGTCGTTCACGGGTGGTTGTTCACGGGTCGGGGACCGCGGCCCGCCCGGCGTCCAGTGCCCGCCGGAGGGTGACGGTGTCGGGTGCCAGGGCGCTGACGAGGACGCCCGGCCCGGCAAGGGGGAGCACGGCGAAGACGTCAGTGACGGCCGGGCTTACGGCGAGCCCGTCCGGTCCGGGTCCGGCGACCAGCAGCGAACCGATGGCACGGGCCCCGCCGAGAACCGCCGGCCCGTCGAGCCCCGGCGCATCCGGCCCGAGGCGCAGATCCTGACGCACCAGCGGTCGCGTCATCCTCGCGGTGTTGCTGCCGGTCCTGGTGCTGGTCCTGGTCCTGGTCCTGGTCCCGGGGTCGCCGGCGGTATCGACGTCCACGCGCAGGGCGGACGAGACCGAGCCGGCTGCTTCACCGAAGCGCCCGAGGACGATCTCCTCCCGCCAAACCAGACGGGCGGTGGCGGCCAGCCTGACGGTCGCCTGCATGAGGTGGTGGCAGCCACGGGCGGCCACGGTCGGCTCGGGCAGGTACTCACACACGCCACCGGACGCGACGGTCGCGTGCACATCGAACAGGGAGGGTCCGTCACCGTGCCCGGGCAGCGCCACCGTCGCCGCCACCGACCGCAGCACCAGCCGGACCCCGGCTCCGACGCTGATGTCGAGCCGCAGCCGGTCACCGGCAAGCGGCCCGGCCGCCGCGTTCACCAGATACACGGTTACGGTTGGTAGCCTTGGATGGTCGGCGCCGGCACCTGTGGCTGATCCGGCCTGGATGCCGGTGCGGCGCAGCACCAGCGGGACCTCGGACCGCAGCTCACTCACCCGGACCCCGCCACCGGGGCCGGGCTCGACCCGCACAGCCGCGTGCGCACTGATCGACGTCCGGCCGGTGCGTTCGCGTGGCCGGTCCATACCCGCGCGGTGGGTCCCGGTATCCGCCGCCACGCTGGTCAGGCGGGCCGGCTCGAAGCAGGGGCCTGGCTGAGGTCCGGACGTTGCGCAAGGACCCAGCGGGCCACCTCGGCCGCTCCCGATTCGGCGGCGAGCGAGGTGAACAGCACCGGACGTCCGCGCCGGACCCGCTCGGCGTCCCGGGCCATGACGGCGAGATCCGCGCCGACCAGCCCGGCCAGGTCGGTCTTGTTGATGACAAGCAGGTCGCTGCCCGTTACTCCGGGGCCGCCCTTGCGGGGAACCTTGTCGCCGCCGGCCACGTCGATGACGAATACCTGCCGGTCGACAAGGCCGTAGCTGAAGGTAGCGGTCAGGTTGTCGCCGCCGCTTTCGACGAGAACCAGATCGAGCGGCCCGAATTCCGATTCCAGGTCCTCGACGGCGTCCAGGTTCGCGGTTATGTCGTCCCGGATGGCGGTGTGCGGGCAGCATCCCGTCTCGACCGCGCGGATGCGCGCCGGGTCGAGCACGCCGGCCGCGCGCAGGAAGTCGGCGTCCTCGGTGGTGTAGATGTCGTTGGTCACCACCGCGAGTCGCAGCGTGCCGGCAAGGATCCGGCACAGTGCCGCGACCAGCGCTGTCTTCCCGCTGCCCACCGGCCCGCCGATCCCGATCCGGACGGCGCGGCCGGTCGGGAGCGGGTGCGGGGTCACTGCCGCTGCCGTTGTCGTTGGTGCTTTCGCCGGCCGTGGCGTCGGCCCTGGCGTCTGCCCTGGCGTCTGCCCTGCGGTGGCCGCCTGGGCCGGACCGCCACCCCCGGCCGGGAACGTCTGAAGGTCATGCTCGCGGTGCATCGCTACACCTTCCCGGACTTCCGTCCCATCCGCACCCCGGCCCGGAATGGTTCAGACAGCGCCGACCGGTCATGACGCGAACATGCGGATTTCGGCGGCGCGGTGGCGCTCGGCGAGCAGGTCCAGGCGTGGTCCGGTGAGCGCCGGCAGGTCCGCGGGCGGGCGCTCCGACAAGACTGTCGCCGCGTCCGCGGTCGCCTCGACATCGGGCGACAGCCGCGCGAGTAGGGCCGTGACCGCGAGGGGGTTCAGGCCGAGCAGGCGGACAGCCGCGGAGGCGGGGCCGCTGACCGCGCCGTACACCACCGCCAGCGCCGCGTCCGCGGGGGAGAGACCGGCGGCCGCGGCCACGATCCCGAACGTCACCGGCTGATGGGGAGCGGAGAGCGGGCAGGACAGGCCCGGCCAGGCGGCCCGGCCTGCGCGTAGCAATGCCCGGCCCTGGGCACGGCTTGCGGCCCGCTGCGCCGGGGAGGGGGTCCGCGCATCCAGTTCGATGTCGAGCTCGGTGATGATCCCGTCCGGGACAGGCCCGTTCGCCGGGCACGACCGGCGGGTGGCCGCGGCGAAAGCGGCGGTGACCAGGCCGGAGGTGGCCAGCCGTCCGCGCAGGAACTCCTCAAGATCTCCGATGTCCCGGATGCCGCCGTCGACGACCGCCGCCTCGACACCGCCGGAGTGCGCGTGCCCGCCGGCCGGTAGCCGCCCGTCCGCCAGCAGCAGCAACGCCGCCGAGGACGGTCCTGATGTCATCCGGGTCGCCACCTCCCAGCCGGGAGTGTAGGAGAGGCCGTGGCCGGCGAGGGACACCGGCCGGCGAGGGACACCGCAGCGGATGCGGACGAGCGGAAGGTGCGATAGTAGTAGCATTCTGGTATGACCATTCCTGCGAAGCGCAAGGTCTCGGTGACCCTCGACGCCGACCTCGTCGCGGCGGCCGAAGCGGATGGCGAGAACCTGTCCGCCCAGGTCAACATGGCTCTTCGGGACGAACTTGCGCGACGGCGACGGCACCGGGCGCTCGGCGACATGCTCGACAGGCTCGCTGCTGAACGGGGGCCGCTCGACACCGCCGAAGATGCCGAAGAAATCATGAGATTCATGCGTCTGCTGGGCGGCACGACCGACGGTGCCGCCCCGGTCACCGCGGATCACTCTGCACACGGCCCCGGAACACAACTGTGACGCGAGTCGTCCTGGATGCGGAGGCCGTCAATGCGCTGGTGCAATCCGATCATCCCGCAGAGCGCACGGTACGCCGTGCCATGGAGGCCGCGCACAGGCTGCGGCGGGACGTAGCGGTCGCTACGGTGACCCTCGCCGAGTTGTACCGCGGTGCTGGTCGCAGCCGGGCGCTGGACGCGATGCTCGCCAGGGAGGCCCCGGACGGACTGTTCATGCGTAACACCGATCGTGACCTGGCACGCCTGGTCGGAGCGCTGCTCGCCGAAACCGATCTCGGATCGGACTACCTGGCGGACGCACATGCCGTTGCCGTCGCGGTTGAAGCGGGCGGCGGGGTGGTCCTGACCGGTGACCCCGACGATCTGGCTCGTCTGGCCGGCCCTTACCGCACGGTCGTCGTCGAGCCGCTGTCCGGAGCGGACGGCTCGTCACGACGCAGGCGCCGTCGGGGCGTCGGCCAGGAGCACGGCCCGTCCTGACGGGCACGGGAGACGTCAGAAAAGAATTCAGAATCAGAATCAGAATCAGAATCAGAATCCGGATCAGAACAAGAAGTAGCGCTGGGCCATGGGGAGTTCGGCCACGGGCGCGGCCTCGACGGCGTCGCCGTCGATGGTGACGGTGAACGTCTCCGGGTCGACCCGGATGTCCGGGGTCGCGGTGTTCCCGGGCAGATCGGCCTTGCCGCGGCGCCGCACATCGGCGACCGCCACCATCGGCTTGGCCAGGCCGAGCCGGCCCGGAAGATCATCCTCGATCGCCGCCGGGGCGACGAACGACAGCGACGCCGCCGCCGCCGGGCCCGGCGCCGCCCCCCACATCGGACGCGGTAGCACCGGCTGCGGGGTCGGGATGGACGCGTTCGCGTCGCCCATCGCCGCCCACGCCACGAACCCGCCCTTGAGGACGACGGCCGGCCGGACACCGAAGAACGCCGGGTCATAGAGGACGAGGTCGGCGAGCTTTCCCGGCTCCACCGAGCCGATCTCGGTGTCGAGGCCGTGCGCGACGGCCGGGCAGATCGTGTACTTGGCGACGTAACGGCGGGCCCGGGCGTTGTCGGCGCGGCCGTCGCCGGGCAGCGCGCCGCGCCTGGCCTTCATCACATGGGCGGTCTGCCAGGTGCGCAGCACCACCTCACCGATGCGTCCCATCGCCTGCGAGTCCGAACCGATCATCGAGATGGCGCCGAGATCGTGCAGGACGTCCTCGGCGGCGATGGTGGACGGCCGGATGCGGCTTTCGGCGAACGCGAGATCCTCGGGCACGGTCGGGTTCAGATGGTGGCAGACCATGAGCATGTCGAGGTGCTCGTCGAGGGTGTTGACCGTGTGCGGCCGGGTCGGGTTCGTCGAGCTCGGCAGGACGTTCGGTGCCGCGGCCACCGTGATGATGTCCGGTGCGTGCCCGCCGCCGGCACCCTCGGTGTGGTAGGCGTGGATGCCCCGGCCGGCGATCGCGGCCAGGGTGTCCTCGACGAAACCGGCTTCGTTGAGGGTGTCGGAGTGCAGTGCCACCTGCACCCCGGATGCGTCGGCGACCCGCAGGCACGCGTCGATCGAGGCCGGGGTCGAACCCCAGTCCTCGTGCAGTTTGAACCCGGCGGCACCGGCGCGCAGCTGTTCCCACAGGGCGTCCTCGCCAACGGTGTTGCCCTTGCCGAGCAGGACGACGTTCACCGGCAGCGTGTCCATCGCGGACAGCATCCGGGCGAGGTTCCACGGTCCGGGGGTGACGGTCGTGGCCTTGGTGCCCTCGGCCGGCCCGGTCCCGCCGCCGATCAGCGTGGTGATGCCGGCGCCGAGGGCCTCGGGGACCTGCTGCGGGCAGATCAGATGGACGTGGCAGTCCACCGCGCCCGCTGTGAGGATCTTCCCGTTGCCGGCGAGGATCTCCGTGCCCGGCCCGATGACCAGGTCGGGGTGGACGCCGTCCATGGTGTCGGGGTTGCCCGCCTTGCCCAGCGCGACGATCCGGCCGTCGCGGATCCCGACGTCGGCCTTGACCACCCCCCAGTGGTCGAGGACGACCGCCCCGGTGATGACCAGGTCGGGGGTGCCTTCGGCGCGGGACGCCCGGGCCTGTCCCATGGACTCCCGGATCACCTTGCCGCCGCCGAACACCGCCTCGTCCCCGGTGCCGGCACCGGCCGGCCCGCGGCTGCGGTCCTCGGTCACCTCGATGAACAGGTTGGTGTCGGCGAGGCGGATGCGGTCACCGACCGTCGGACCGTACAGGGCGGTGTAGCGGGCGCGGTCCAGGTACTGCGTCACAGGCGCGCTCCGTCCGAGGGGCCGTCCGAGGGGCCGTCCGAGGGGCTCTTCGGGGGGCCGTCCAAGGGGCCGGCCCACTCGGCGCGCAGGCCTGGCACGACCCGCCGGCCGGCCAGGGGCACCAGGTCGACCTCGCGTTCGACCCCGGGTTCGAACCGGACGGCGGTGCCCGCGGGAACGGCCAGCCGGTATCCCCAGGAGACGTCCCGGTCGAACTCCAACGCCGGGTTGGCCGCGGCGAAATGGTAATGCGACCCGACCTGCACCGGACGGTCGGCAATGTTGCGAACGCGCAGTGTCAGCACCCGTCGCCCGGGATTGATCTCGACGGGGTCGTCGTCGTGCAGGACCTCGCCCGGTCTGATCCCTCCAACGCCAACGCCAACGCCAACGCCAACGCCAACGCCAACGCCAACGCCAACGCCAACGCCAACGCCAACGCCAACGCCAACGCCAACGCCAACGCCGCTCACGGGATGGGCTGGTGGACGGTCACCAGTTTGGTGCCGTCCGGGAAGGTCGCCTCGACCTGGACCTCACCGAGCATTTCCGGGACACCGTCCATCACGTCCTCGCGGGTCAGCACGGTCCGGCCGGCCGCCATCAGGTCGGCGACGCTGCGGCCGTCCCGCGCGCCCTCCAGAAGGAACGAAGTGATCATGGCGGTCGCCTCGGGGTGGTTGAGCCGCAGGCCGCGGGCCCGCCGTTCGCGGGCGAGTCCGGCCGCCACGTGGATCAGCAGCCGTTCCTGTTCATGCGGGCTCAGTAACACAGTCGCGACGCTTTCAGTAGCACGCTGGCGAAGCTTAGAGGTATCCGATGACGGGCCGGTTACAACCCGCCGGTTCCCGGGTCGGGTCGGCATCCGGGGCGGCACAGTTATGCCGTTATGCCATGGAGGGCCCCGACCCCGGGTCGCGGGCCTACGTCGAGGCGTAACCTACATCACATCGCCGAGCGAGTTCGTTGCGTCGCGTCATAAGCCATGCTCACGAAAACGGTGTCTCCGGAGGCCCTATGACTACCGAGCGTGACCGCAGGCGCGTGCGTCTCGCGCGCGGACCTGTCACCGGCCTGCCTGCGGCCGCATTTTCGGTGAATGACGATTCGCCATCCGGCGCTACGCCGACGGTGCGGGCGGCACGGGCCGGTGGGACGCACGACATGGCTTCGTCCGACATGGCGACGTCCGCCCGGATCGCGCGGTTCGGAGCGGTTTCCGCCGCCCACCTGTCCCCGACACCAGCGGAGCTGGAGCGGCTCCGGCGGGTCGCATGCGGCCAGGAGGAGGCGGACCTGGTCGTCCGCGGCGGCACGGTGGTCATCGTGCACACCGGCGACCTGCTGCGCCGGGACCTGCTCATCGTCGGGAGGTTCATCGCCGCGGTGACCCGGCCCGGGGCGCTCGCCGGCCGTCGTGCTCTGGACGCGTCCGGCCGCTTTCTCCTACCGGCCTACGTCGACGGGTTCATCCGGGTGGAGCGGACGTTGCTGACGCCCGGAGAGCTTGCCCGCCTTGTCGTGCCCCGCGGGACGGCCACACTGCTGGCGGACCCAAGTCAGCTGGTTGCGTTGTGCGGCGCGCGTGGCGGGCAGCTCGTCACAGCCACCGGGACGCCCGTCCGACTACTCGCCGGGGTGCCCGGGGTGCCCGGGGTGCCCGGGGTGCCGCCCGACGCGGCGTTCCCGGACCCGGCGAGGAGAGTGCCGCGCCAGGCCGTCCCCTTACCTGAGCCCCCCAGGGCCGTGCATCCGCCGGTGGAGCGCACCGAGGCCGACGAGGCCTGGGATGCGCTGATGGAGGCGTCCGGCGGGCGAACGGTCGTCGACCTGACCGTGAACGGTCATCTCGACCGGGATGTCCGCCGTGCGGTCGATGCCGGCATGGATCCGATGATCGCGGTCCGGATGGCAACCCTCGATCCGGCCCGGCGGTACGGCCTGGACCACCTGCTCGGATCCCTCGCACCCGCACGCCTTGCCGACATCCAGATCGTCAGCGATATTGCAGGGTCGGCTGCGCCCGAGGTCGTTCTCGTGAACGGGCGGATGGCCGCCGACCGGGGCCGTCCGTTGTTCGACAACCTCGACGGTGTCCCCGACTGGAGCCGTGACCGGGTGGCGTTGCCCCTCGGGCTACACAGTGGCTCGTTCGCCGTGCCCGCGCTGTCGGCGGGGACGGGCAGCGGTACACGGATAGGAGTCTCCGCGACCGGGACACCCCATATCGAGACCGTTCCGGTGCAACCAGTGATCATCAGTGGTACCGCTCACGCCGTGGCCGACCCCGAGCACGACCTGTTGAAGATCGCCCTCCTCCTCCGGGGGACAGGCCGGGTGGAGCGGCCGGACCGGGCCGCCGGAACACGGGTGGGCTTCATCCGCGGGGTCGGTCTACGCCAGGGTGCGATCGCGATGACCACGAGCGTCGCACCCGGCGATCTGGCCATTATCGGCGCTGGCGATCACGACATGATGACGGCGGCGCGGGCGCTGGAGGGAATGGGCGGCGGTTTCGTCGTGGTCGATCGCGGATGGGTGCTCGCGGCCTGCCCGCTACCGGTAGCCGGAGTGATGAGCGACGCGCCATGGGAGGCCGTCCGCGACCAACTGGCCGGTGTCGATTCCGCGGCGGCGTCACTCGGTTGCCGGTTGCCCTCACCGTTCCTGGCGCTCGCGCCGCTGGGTCTGCGGCTGTGCCCCCGGCCTTCCTGACGTTCCCGGCCGGACGCGGGACAGGTCGGGCAGGACATAGCCCATTCCGACGTTGGTACGGTTACCGACCCCCGCGTACAGCGCGAAACGAGCGAGGGCGTCGAGCCCGCACCGGGCCGGTGCCGGCACTGCGGACGCCTGCACCAGGGTGTAGCGGACGGTGCCGACCGCGCCCCGCAACGGCCCGACTCCCGCTTTGATCAGGTGCTCGGTGGCCCGCAACTCGAAATCGGTGATCTCCAGATGGCCCTCGATCGCCTCAGGCGTTCCGTCCGGCAGCGGCGAGAGGTCCCCGGTATGGGCCCTCCACCGGGACAGGAGCGCACCGAAGAGCCGTTCCGGATCAGGTAACGGCTGTTGTCGACGTGCTCCCTGCAGGCCGCCGGTGATGAAGGCGACCGGGGTGAGCAGATGGAACGCCCATGTGGTCGCAGGCCGGGCGGCGGCCAGCAGTTCGGGGTAGGGCTCGGCTGCGCCCATGAAGACGGTGTCGGTGACGTAGCCGGTGCGGCCGAACTCCCAGCGTGATCGGGCCGTCAGCGCGGCCAGCACCGGAGCCATGAGCTCGTCACGCAGGACCCCGACCTCGAAGCGGACCTGCTCCGATGCCCGGCCAGGCGCTCGGTGCGCCTCGTCGAGGAGCGGGGTCACCGCGTACGCCTTGGGGGGATGGGCGTCGTGCATGGCGGTGGCCAGTTCTGTATACCCGCCGTCGCGCAGCGACGCGAGGACGGCCGCGCTCACCGCCGGGCCGGTCTGCGGCGGCGGCAGCGATCCAGCCGACTCCGGCTTCAGTCCGACGACGATCCGTGCCGGCATTACGATCTCCCTGTCATCGGTTTCGCGGGCGCGGTCCCGGCGCCCTGGTCATGGACCCCTGGCGCCCTGGTCCGGTCCCGGTCCCGGGATCGCGTCCGGTTCCGGGATCGCGTCCGGGACCGATGATCGGTCATGCTGCGGGGTGGGTGCGAACCGGCCTGCTGATCCGCCGGTCATCCGGGTGAACCTGTGCCTTCCAGGTCTCTCGTCAGGCTGGGATCAGGCCGGGATCGACATCCACCCGTACCCCGCTCTTGTTGGCCATGCTGGAGATCCGTCCGCATGTGGCGTCGACATCCACATTCTCGCTGAGCTGGGAAAACATCGTTTTTCAAGATCCGATAAAGATCATCTCCCTCGATGATTGAAAGAGGTTTTTGTATGATCTTGCAAACCTGTAGGTCGGAGGGGGTACGATGCGGATGAAAATCGTAGTGATCACCAAATCCGAATCGGATTGAAACTCCTGAGTCACGACTGTCCTTCTCTCTACTGAAAGTCGCGGCGATCACCAAAACCGAATCGGATTGAAATATGTTGTTGCCGCGGCGACGGGCCTTCTTGGATAGTCGCCCTCCTCGCTGAGGTTGAGCCGGGCTGCGTAGGTGGTTTCCGGCGTGATAGCGATGGTTTCTACCTATGGCTGGGCAGAGTCGGCCGTGGCTGTAGGTGGAAACCATCGTCGGGGTGAAGGTTTCTACCTACGGGCCTCTACAGGTCCGGGTGCCATCCGCGTTGGCGGAGCGCTGCGGTGACCTGTTCGGCGACGAGGGCGGGTGAGGTCCGCAGCACGTGGACGGGGAAACGCAGGATCAGGCGGTCCTGGAGGACACCGGCGTTCTGCCGGGCCAGATCGCCCCACCAGTGGCTTGCCTCCCGGTGGTATCCGCCGTCGATCTCGACCCAGACCCGCCACGGCTCGTACCAGACATCGAGGTAACGCCGGCCGCCGGCGTCGATCTGCTTCTGTCGTTGGCCGGCGGGTAGATCGAAGCGTTTTTCGATCGTCCGGTAGAGCATCTCGGCCACGGAGTGTGCACCATCATCGAGGTCGCTCAGGGTGTCGGTGATCAGTCTGTGGCGGCGGAGCGGCCTACGCCCTTCCACGACACCGCGAAGCTCGGCGACGGTGACCAACCGCTGTTGGACGGCAGCGGCGAGTGCCGCGCGTGCGTCGTCCTCGGTGGCGGCCCAGTTGGCCATGTCCACGACCGAGCGGGGGAGTCGTGTCCGGGGCGGCAGGCGCCGGGGGTGAACATCATCTGAACCGAGGTACCTGCTCCGGCGGATGATGACTCCCCGCCGGGGCGCCACATGGCGTGCGGCGTCAACGAGCACGACGAGCGGCCCGCGGTCGAATCCACGCAGGCGGTCGAGGGACGCGGCCGACGCCCCGCCCAGTACCGCGCCCGGTCCGATCGACGCGAGGGCGGCCCACATCATCTGGATGTCGGTGACCGGGCCGGAATGGGTGACGAGGACGCCCCGCATCGGGCGTTGCCAACGGCCCGTCCGGAGCTTCCATCCGATCTCCGACTCGGTCAGGCCGGAGCTCATGGCGGTGCGGACCGCGATCACTCCACACTGGGACCGCGCGATCCCCTCCCAGGTGGCGTTGTGCTCCGAGGTGGCGTCGTGGTGGTGCCCGCGCCCGCGCGCCGGGGCAGCGCCGGCCCTGCCGGAACCACTGGGATGGAGGCTGGTGCCGGGACAGGTGCCGGGACAGGTGCCGGGACAGAGGCTGGGGCCGGGGTCAGGGGCCATGCCTACACGGTGGCACGACCTGAGCCGTGCCCGTCACCGCGATCACGATCCTGTGGATTGCCCAGGTCACCTGCCTGTGGACGACGAGCCGCAGACCCGATACCGGCCTCAACGGCGAAGCAGTAGGTAGGAACCGTCATCCCCACAATGGTTTCCACCTACAGCTCCCCTGGGTGGGTGGACTCCCCTGGGCGGTGGGTGATGGGCGGGCTTTTCTGGAATGGGCGCTCATCTGTAATGGCGGTGCGCATCCGGTCAAGCTCTTATGGTGATAGTCATCCGGTTTGGGCTGTTCTGGCCTGACTCGCTGACCAGTCGTATCGGAGATCCGAACTCTCATGCCCCTGCCCCGGCTGGCCCGCCCGGCCTACCCGCCGCTCGCTGCCCTGCTGACGGTGGCTCTGCTGACGGTGGTCATCCTGCTCACAACCGGCGCCTGTAGCCCGGCCCGGCCCAAACCGGCCCCACCGCGGCAGGCGACGGCGACGGCCGGCGTCCGAAGTCCACCCGGGCTGCATTGGGAACCGTGCGGGGGCGGGCTGGAATGCGCCAGGTTTCCCGTTCCGGTGGACCACACCAGACCCGACGGGGCCAAGATCGAGCTGGCGCTCATCCGCGCACCGGCCCGTCAGCCGTACCGGCGGATCGGCTCGCTCGTCCTCCACCCGGGCGGGCCTGGTGCGTCGGGCGTCGAGTTCGTCCGCGCCGGGGCCGCGACCGGTGCCATCGGACTCCCGCTGCGTAACCGTTTCGACATCGTCGGGTTCGATCCGCGTGGTGTCGGTGGGAGCGCACCGGTGCGTTGCATCTCCGACGCGGAGAAGGATCGGCTGACATCCACCGGGCGTGTCCTGCCCGCCACCGCGGCGGAGCATGACGAGCTGGTCACCGACGCACGCCGTTTCGCGCAGGGCTGTGAGCGGTCGAGCGGCGCGCTCCTGCCGTTCATGTCGACCGAGGCCTCGGCAAGAGATCTTGACCTGTTACGGATAGCGCTCGGCGATGAAAAGCTGTCGTATCTCGGGTTCTCGTACGGCTCGGTGCTCGGTGCGACCTATGCAAGTCTGTTCCCGACCCGGGTCCGGGCGATGGCTCTCGACGCCGCGGTCGACCCGGACCTCTGGTTCAACCGGCCCCAGGAGCTCGTGCGCCAGCAGGCTGCGAGTTTCGAGGCGGCCCTCACCGCTTTCTTCTCGTACTGCAAGGCCCGGCCGGAGTGCGGTTTCGGCAAGGACGACCCGTCGGCCGCGTACGACCGCCTGGTCGATCGGCTCGACCGGGAGCCGATCCCGGCCGTGTCCAGCGCCGACCCGCGACCGGTCAACGGGTCGGTCGTCTTCGACGCGATGATCACCGCGCTCTACAGCCAGCTCACCTGGCCTGCGCTCGAGCACGCGCTGAAGGCCGCGGACGAGGAGAACGACGGTTCGGAGCTGCTCGCCATCGCCGACCTGGGTAGCGGTCGTGAGCCCAACGCCACCTACAGCAATCTTATGGATTCCAATGCGGCCACCGTCTGCACCGATGAGATCAATCCGGTCGACATCGCCGTCTATGACCGGCTCGCGGAGGAACTCGGCCGGCGCAATCCCCGCTTCGGCCGGATGGTCGGATTCGACCATCTTCCCTGCGCGTTCTGGCCGGTCAAGGCAGCCTCCCGTTACACAGGGCCGTTCCGTGCGGACGGTACCCCGCCGATCGTCGTCATCGGTACCACCGGTGATCCGGCGGCGCCCTACGCCGGGGCCAAGGCGCTCGCGGGCGAACTCGCCACCGGTGTGCTGGTGACCTGGCGCGGCGTCAGCCATGGTGCCTACGGCCATCTGAGCGAGTGCATCGACGATGCGGTCGACCTCTATTTCGTCGATCTGAAGTCACCGGCGGAGGGCACCACCTGCACCTGACATGCCTGGTGGCGCCCCCGCCCCCGCCTCGCCCCCGCGGGACCGATCCTGGTCGTGTCTGCCGGGCCCGTGGTGACCGGCACTCGTAACAGGTTGCTCGTAGTGGGCCGGATGGGTCCTGCGTGGACTCATCGGCGCGTTCCGCTCACTGTAAGCCATGCATCCCGTTACTGTCCGACAGGCAGACTGTATGGACACGGGGAGTAAGGATGTTGAATCAACCGCACGATCAGCGACGGTGGACCGACACTGACCAAAGATGGCCCTGGCCAGGGAGGTCACGGTGGACGCAGCAACTCCGAACCGGCGACAGCTCGCCGTCCTGGTTGCTCTCGGCACCGGCGGCGCGCTCATGACCGCGCCGTTCGTCGACGAGCTTGCCGACCTGAACACCCGCCTACGGGAGCTGGTCCACGCCTATGAGGACATCCCGTTGACGGAGTCGTTGCCGCGTTTGGAGGGCATGCATGCCGAGGCCATCCGCATGTCCGGACGTCGGATAGCTCCGGCCCAGCGTAAGGCGCTCAACTCCACGGCGTCCCGGGTCGGAGCGCTGTGCGCGGACGCCCTGTTCAACACCGGCCGTGTCGACCAGGCCCGCCGGCTGGTGGCGGCGGCCTATCGGCATGGCAGGGACGCCGGCGATCCGCTGGCTGTCGGCTACGCCCGGAAGGTCGCCGCCATGGTGGAACTCAACGAAGGGCAACCGGGCCCGGCGCTGTCCCTGGTGGTGGACGGGCAACGTCGGGCACCCGCCACGCCGGTGGCGACCGCTGCGCTCGCGCTCGAGGCGCGGGCCGTGGCGGCACTGCCCGGTGGGAAACCCGACGACGTCGCCCGGCTCGCCGACCGGGCGATCGACCAGGCGTTCGACCTACCGGCGGTGCAGCGGGGAAGTGTCGGCGGCGAGGATCCGGACGCGGTCCACCCGGTCGAGATCACCTACCATGCGCTGATCGCCGCGGCGATCGTGGGGAACTACCGCGCTTCGATGGATTATGCCGATCTTGCTCTTCCGGCCCTGACCGCGATGGACCGTCCCGGTTTCGTTGCTGTCGCGCTTGCCCATCTGGCCCTGGCCGACGCCCGCCGGGGCGAGATCGATGCCGCCGTCGACCGGGTCGGAGTGGCTCTCGATCTGGCTCCTCGGCCCTTCCGCGCCGTCGGCCGCCCGATCGGGGCAACACTGGCGGTGCTGCGAGCCGACCATGCGCGGGCCGACAGCGTCCAGGCCCTGGCAGGTTGGGCCCGCACCTGGCGGCAGGCCGAGTCCGCAGCCTGAGCGTTCGGCCCCGCCGAACCGGGCCTGGTCCTTCGGGGAGCGAAAGCACCTGGCATGAAGGCGATACGAAAGCAGGGTTTTTCGGGCGGGTCATGGGCGGGTCATGGGCGGGTCAGTGGCCGGGAGTCCGCGGGCGTGCGTCGGGCGTAGCGGACACCGCCCGGCGGGTCGGACGGTGTGTTCCGCCGGGCACGCCTGACCAGCACGGACAGCACGCGCCGCAATGCGAGCCCGGCGGCGTCCGCCCGGATGCTGACCTCCTCGGGCCCGGCGCCCGCCTCGGGTGCCAGCGGCAGGCCGTCGAGCGGCAGCATCTCCTGCAGGGCGAGGTCCTCGTTCAGGATGTCGAGTTCGAAGCGGGCGGCGTCACGCAGGCGGCCCGCGTCCCCACCGAGATCGTCCCGGAGCAGGCGGGTGTAGATGCGGGTCGATCCGGCGTCCTCGGGTTGCAGACAGAAGAGGATCGTGTTGTGGGTCCCGGCGTCGAGGTACTCCAGTGCCAGCCGGAGCTGGAAAGGCGGTCGGTAGACATAGGTGGAACGGCGGCGCTGGACCAGCGGTCGCAGCCCGGCGGCCACGCCCGGATCCTCCGGGTTCGCGACCTCCTGTTCGATCCGTACCCGGAACCCGTTGCCTTCCGGGGTGGCCCGGTACGGGGGGACGACCGTGTCCTCCCCGGCGCCGATCGTGGCGGCATGGACGAACGGGAGGTGCGCGGTGTCGAGGAAGTTGTCCGCGAGCAGACCCGCGCAGGCCGATGTCCGGACGACGTCCAGCCATATCGAGTCGAAGGCGGGGTCGTCCGCTTCGGGCAGGTCGATGATGTCCGCGAACGGTTCCTCCGGAGCGAGCCAGACCATTCCGTGGCGTTCGGTGGCGCCCCAGGCGGGTTTGGCCCGGGCGCGTTTCGGGGCGGGAGCCCCCGGCCCGAGCGCGGGCACGGCGGTGCACTCGCCCGAGGCCACGAAACGCCAGCCGTGGTAGCCGCAGACCAGCTCGGGGCCGTCCACCCGGCCGGCCGACAGCGGCGCCAGACGATGGGGGCAGCGGTCGGCGAGGGCCACGATCTTGTCGTCGAGCCGGGCGATCACCCAGGGTTCGCCGAGGAGGCGGACGGCCACCGGTTCCTCGCCGACGTCGGATGAGAGCGCGACCGGATGCCAGCCGCGTCGCAGCGAAGGATCCGTGTTTGTCAGTCGTTGCTGAACGTCAACCACCTCCTGGGTCAGGGGCCGTTGGATGCCGGGTCGGCTGATGGTGTCGAGTCATCTTCGGTGGATCGCGTTCTCCGAGTATGACTATTCAAGCTGATTTCTGTTTCGGGTTCGCGTCCCATATATGACACAAGGTGACGGTGATTGATATCTCGTGCCCAGGGTGACCGCTATCTGATGCGGGTGAATGTTCGCGACGGTCATGTTTCATGAGACGATGGTATGTGTGTCTGTGCAGGTAACCGGCTTGATATTCCGTGTGAATAGGGGCGGGGCGGTCGACGTCGGCTGTCGTCGAGGGCAAACGGGAAGATGCGTCACGTCGCCGATGGTGAACATGCATGTAACCTCCCGCGACTATCGTCGGCTGCCATGGGGGTTGTGTGTGGTGCGGTGTCGTCCCTGCGACCCGGCATCGGTGCCGTGGGTGCGCTCGTCAGGAGTGCTCTGTGATCGCGGCCGGCGCTCGCCTGTATCGGCCACTGACCGTGGCGGACGCGGTCGAAGTCCTGGCCGACGGGGACGCGGAGCTGCTCGCCGGGGGCACCGATCTGGTCCCGGCGCTGCGCACCGGCCGGCGCCGACCGCGGCGGATCGTCGCCCTGCGTCGGGTCCTGGAACTGCGTTCCCGCGGCGCCGGCGCCGACACTCTCATCATCGGCGCCGGGGTGACCTACCACGATCTGGTCGGCTGGTCGTTGTCACCCGGTCTCGCGGCGACGGCACGGGTGGTCGGCTCGCCCCAGATCCGCAACGCGGGCACTGTGGGTGGGGCGCTGGGTACCGCCAACCCGCGAGGAGACCTGTTGACCTTCCTGACCGCGGTCGACGCCGAAGTCGTGCTCCGCGGCGTGCACGGGATGCGCACGGTGCCGGTCGGGTCGTTCCTGGACGCTGGCGCCAGCCCGACCGAGCTGGTCACGGCGGTCCGGCTGCCCCGACCGTGCGGTCCCCAGCTCTATCTGAAGGTCGGTTCGCGCCAGGCTGCGTCGGCTACTGTGGTTTCGTGCGCGCTGGTCGTCGACCGGGTCCGTGAACGGGTGAACTGCGCGATCAGCGGAGTGGCGGGTCGGCCGATGCGTCCGCTTGCCGCCGAGGAGTTCGTTCGCGATCAGGTCGACTGGTCCACGGCCACCCTCTCCGCCGATGCGGTCATCCGTTTCGGGGAACTCGTCACCGAGGCCGCGGGCATCGCCGTCGACCCGCTCCCGGATGACCTGCTGGTGTCGGCGGCCTACCGTGGGCACGCCGCCGGGGTGCTGGCGGCCCGAGCTGCCGGGCGCTGCCTGTCCGGTCCGGTACGGAGCCGGGACGCGTCCACGGCATCTGTCACAGCCACACCATCCACAGCACCGGTTGTATCGGCGCCTGACGGACGGTTGCGGGTATGAGCACCGACGCGTCCGGCGAAACCGGGATCGGCGACACGGGGATCGATGACACCCCGATCAGCGCTGATGTCGACCCTCGCGTGTCGTACCACCTGTACCTCGACGGCGCCGTGCGGGAAGTGGCCGACGTCTGCTTCTCCGAGTCGCTGCTCGGCGTGTTGCGCGACCATCTGGGAGTGATGTCGGTCAAGGACGCCTGCGAGCAGGGACGGTGCGGCTCCTGCTCGGTGCTGATGGACGGCCGGCTGGTGGCGAGCTGCACGGTTCTCGCCGCCGACGCCGCGGACGCCCAGGTCACCACCGTGGCCGGGCTGGGCTCGGGCGGTCCGGCACGGGCCGTGCGGGCGGCGTTCCTCGCCTACGGCGCCGTCCAGTGCGGTTTCTGTACGCCCGGGTTCGTGGTCGCCGTGACCGATCTGCTGGCCCGGCGCCCCGACGCGGACGAGGACGAAATCCGCGAGGCACTTGCCGGCAACATCTGCCGGTGCACCGGCTACGGGCGCATCATCGCCGCTATCAGGTCCGTCCAGGACGCCCGCCGGTGACCACAGACCCGCCCGCGGCGCAGAACCAGGCGCTCCCACGGGAACGGGTCGCGGGCGGTGCGGGTGTCGGCGTGTCCGTACCGCGTCCGGATGGCCCGGCCAAGGTCGGCGGTACTTTCCTGTACGCGGGTGACCTGCGGGTGCCGGGCATGCTGCACGCCCGGACGCTGCGCAGCCCTCACCCGCGGGCCCGCGTCCGCCGGATCGACACGGCCGCGGCGCGGCGTATGCCCGGTGTGGCCGCGGTGGTGACCGCGGCGGACGTGCCCGGGACCGCGACCTACGGCCTGATCGTCGCTGACCAGCCGGTGTTCGCCTCCGACGTCGTGCGCTACCAGGGCGAACCGGTCGCGGCGGTCGCGGCGGTGGACGCCCGCACCGCCGCGCTGGCGCTCGCCGCGATCGAGGTCGACTACGAGCGGCTCCCCCCGCTGACCGATCCGGAGCACATGGTGAGCACCGGCACCGGCACCGGCACCAAGCCGCTGCATCCCGACGGCAACATCTTCCGGGAGATCCACCTGCGCCACGGTGACCCGGACGTCCACGGCGAGGTCGGCGTCACCGACTCCTACGTCGTGGGCATGCAGGACCAGGCGTTCCTGGGCTGCGAGGCCGCCCTGGTGGTCCCGGCGGCGGACGGCGGCGTCGACATGCGGGTGGCAACGCAGTGGCTGCACTCGGACCGCGGGCAGATCGCGGCCTGCCTCGCCATCCCCGAGGACAAGGTGCGGCTCACTCTCGCCGGTGTCGCCGGGGCGTTCGGCGGACGCGAGGACGTCACCCTTCAGATCCACGGCGCGCTGCTGGCGCAGGTCACCGGGCGTCCGGTCCGGATCGCCTACGACCGGGTCGAGTCGTTCCTCGGTCATCCGCACCGGCATCCGGCCCGCATGTGGTACCGGCATACCGCGACCCGCGACGGGTTACTGGTCAGCGTGCACGCACGGGTGCTCATGGACGGCGGGGCGTACGCGTCGTCGTCCCCGGCGGTGCTGACCAACGCGGTGACACACGCCGCCGGGCCTTACCTCGTGCCCAACGCCGTGGTGGACGGATGGGTGGTGCGAACGAACAACCCGCCGTGCGGAGCGATGCGCGGCTTCGGCGTGCCGCAGGTCGCCTTCGGGCACGAGGCGCAGATGGACCGGCTCGCCGACGCCCTCGGCATCGACCCGGTGGAGCTGCGTCGCCGTAACGCGCTGCAACCAGGGGATGTGCTCCCGACCGGGCAGGTCGTGCCCGACCCGCTGCCGTTGCGGGAGGCGATCGAGACGGTTGCATCCCGTCCGCTGCCACCGCCGGTGTCCGCTCGGACGCCTGCGACCTCACTGCCCGGCGGGCGGCCGGCCGCCGCCGACCCGGGTCGGGTCCGCCGCGGTGTCGGTTATGCCCTGGCATACAAGAACCTGCTGTTCTCCGAGGGTTTCGATGATTCCTCCACCGCCCGGGTGTGTCTGGAGCTCGGGCCGGACGGCGACCCGAGGGTTGTCGTACACAGTGCGTGCGCCGAGGTCGGCCAGGGTTTCGTGACGATCGCCGGCCAGATCGTGCGGACCGAGCTCGGCGTCGGGCAGGTGGTGCTCGCCGCGGCGGACACCACCGTCGCAAGCGCCGGGTCGACCAGCGCGTCCCGCCAGACGTGGATGAGCGGCGGCGCGGTGCGTGCCGCGTCCGTCACGGTCGCGGGGCAGCTGCTGGCCCGGGCGGCTCTGCTGCTGGGCCTGCCAGACGACGTGGTCGCCGAACCGAGGCGGGTGCTGACCCTGACCGATGGTGAGATCGTCGGAACCGAGGCGGGGGTGCGCATACCGGTCGCGGACGTGCTCGCCGACGGACCGGTCGAGGCCGTGGAGGTCTTCCACCACCGGCGGACCCAGCCGTTGGACCCGGCCGGTCGGGGTGATGTGCACGTGGCGTTCGCGGCGTCCGCGCACCGGGCGGTCGTCGACGTCGATGTCGACCTGGGTCTGGTCCGGGTCGTGTCCATGTCGCTCGCCCAGGATGTCGGGACGGTGCTCAACCCGATGTCGCTGCGTGGGCAGGTCGAGGGCGGTACCGCCCAGGGACTGGGGCTGGCCCTCATGGAGGAGCTGGTGGTCGAAGGCGGCGTGGTGCGCAATCCGACGTTCCACGACTACGTCCTGCCGACCGCCGCCGATGTGCCCGTGCTGGACTTCGTCGCGCTGACCTATCCGCAGGGGGACGCACCCTACGGGGTGAAGGGAGTGGGGGAGGCTCCGACCTGCTCGGCGACCCCGGCCGTGGTGGCGGCGGTCCGCAACGCGACAGGCCGTGACCTGCGCCGGGTCCCGATCCGCCCGGATGATCTGGTGGAGCTCGGTGCAGGTGGAGATCTCGGTGCAGGTGAACAGGCGGAGGGGACGTGAACGGAACATGGGCGGTCCCGCCCGGGCCGTTCGACCTTCCAGAACGTCCGACCGTACTGCGCTCGTCTCGGGTCGTGACCCCCGATGGCGTCCGCCCGGCCGCGGTCCACATCGCGGACGGCCGGATCATCGCCGTCACCCGGCCGGAGGCGGTGCGTGCCGGCCCGGGAGTCACCGAACTCGGTGACCTCGCCCTGCTGCCGGGGGTGGTCGACACCCACGTCCACGTCAACGAACCCGGGCGGACCGAGTGGGAGGGGTTCGCCAGCGCCACCCGTGCCGCCGCCGCCGGTGGTGTCACCACGATCGTCGACATGCCGCTCAACGCGCTCCCGCCGACGACGTCGCTCGCGGCGCTGGCCGCGAAGCGGGCCGTCGCCGCCGGCCAGGTACGGGTCGACGTCGGGTTCTGGGGCGGGATCATCGGCGCGGACACCCGCAACCTCGCCGATCTGGCAGCCCTGCACGACGCCGGGGTGTTCGGGTTCAAGGCGTTCCTCGCACCGTCCGGGGTGGCGGAGTTCCCGCACGTTTGCATGGACGTCCTGGCCAGGGCCGCCGCCCGCACCGCCGGGCTCGGCGCGCTGACCGTCATCCACGCCGAGTCACCGTCTGTCCTGGACGCGGCGCCGCCGGTGGCGGGCCGGACGTTCGCGAGCTGGCTGGCCTCACGCCCACCGGTCGCGGAGACCGAGGCGGTGGCGGGGCTCGCGGCGCTGTCCGCGGCGAGCGGCGCCCGCCTGCACGTCCTGCACCTGTCCGCGGCGGCGGCCCTGGACGACGTGCTCGCCGCCCGGGACGGCGGCCTCCCGCTGACTGTGGAGACCTGTCCGCACTATCTGACGTTCACCGCCGAGGAGGTTCCCGACGGCGCGACCGCCTACAAGTGCGCGCCGCCGATCCGGGGGACCGGCAACCGGGAGGCACTGTGGCGGGGGCTTGCCGAGGGTCTGTTCGCCGGGGTGGTGACCGACCATTCGCCGTCCACCCCGGCGCGCAAAGCGGTCGAATCCGGCGACTTCGCCGAGGCGTGGGGCGGGATCGCCTCCGTGCAGCTCGGTCTCGCCGCGGTGTGGACGCAGGCCCGCCGCCGCGGCCACGACCTGGCCGATGTCGTCCGCTGGATGTGCACCGGCCCGGCCGACCTCGTCGGGTTGGACCGCAAGGGACGCATCAGCCCGGGTGCGGACGCCGACCTTGCGGTACTCGACCCGGACGGGACCTTCGTCGTTGATCCGGCCAAGCTGGCACATCGGCATCCGGTCACGCCATACGCTGGACGGACGCTGCATGGCGTGGTGCGAGCGACCTACCTGCGCGGTGAGCGCGTCGACGGCGACCGGCCGCCGCGTGGCCACCTGCTGTCGAGATGACCTGCGGTCGAGATGAGCCGGATACCCCGCCCGCGTGTCGCACACCCGCTTTCGGTGTACCCGTGTCCCGAACACCCGCGTTTCGAGTATCGGCGTTCCGAGTATCCGAGGGACCCACCTCGTATCCGATGGACCCATCCCGCAGGAGGAGACGATCAGTGAGTGACGCTCCCGATCTGACGAACCTTGTCGACCTTGCCGGAGCCCGGTTCGGCGGGTCGGTGGTGGCCGTCAACGACGAGTTCTTCGCACTGGCCGAGCGGATGCTGCTGCCCGAGCCGCCGATCGCCCGGCCCGGGGTCTTCACCGAACGGGGCGCGTGGACGGACGGCTGGGAGACCCGGCGCCGCCGTGAACCGTACGGCTCGGACTGGGCGATCGTCCGGCTCGGCGCCCCGGGTGTGGTGCGCGCGGTGACCGTCGACACCACCCACTTCACCGGTAACGCCCCGGAGTCGGTGGAGCTGCACGGTGCCACGATCGCCGGTTACCCGTCCGCGGCCGAGGTCGCCGAGGCGTCGGTCAACTGGGTCGCGCTGGTGCCCCGCACACCGATCAAAGCGGATGCGGTCAACGTCCTGCCGGTAGTGCATGCCGGTCACACCCGGGTCACACACCTACGGCTCACCATCCACCCGGACGGTGGGGTGGCGCGGCTGCGCGTCCACGGGACGGTGATCGCCGACCCGCGGATGCTGGATCGGGTCACCTCCGACCTGGCCGCAGCCTATCTCGGTGGGGTGGTGGTGGCATGTAGTGACATGCACTATGGCGACCGCCACAACCTCAACGCCTCCGGGGAGGCCCGGGTGATGGGGGAGGGCTGGGAGACCCGCCGCCGCCGGGGTATGGGTTACGACTGGGCGGTCATCCGGTTGGCCACCACCGGCCAGGTGATCCGGGCCGAGGTGGACACCCGGCACTTCCACGGCAACGCCCCCCGGGCCGTGGCGCTGTGGGCGGCGTCCGCCCCTGACCTGTTCGACAGCGACGACATCTCGTCGATCACCCACTGGCAGTCGCTGCTGCCGCAGGTCCGGGTCCAGCCGAACACGCGGCACCTGTTCGACCTGGAGGTTCCGGTGGAGGCCACCCACGTGCGGGTGGACGCGATCCCGGACGGGGGGCTGGCCCGGCTCCGCCTGATCGGCACCCCGACACCACCCGGACGCCAGGAACTGGCCATGCGCTGGTTCAACGCCCTGTCCCCGGGGGCTGCTCACGCGGAGCTACTGGGTTGCTGCGGCTCGGAGGACTGGGCGGCGGCCGTCGTGGACGGCCGGCCGTACCCGACCCTGCCCGCGTTGCTCGACGCCGCCGCCGAGCAGTGGTGGCAGCTCACCGAGGCGGACTGGCTGGAGGCGTTCACCGCCCATCCCCGGATCGGCGAGCGCGGTGCCCCGGCGCCGGCGCCGACGACGTCCACCCGGGCGACCGTCGCCGGGCTTGACGCGCCCCGCCGTGAACAGGCCGCGGTGGACAACGCGAGCCTTGACCTGAAAGCGGCCCTGGTTGCCGGTAACCAGGAGTACGAGGACAGTTTCGGCTACATCTTCCTGGTCCGCGCCGCGGGCCGCGGCGCCGAGGAGATCCTGGATCTGCTGCGGGAACGGCTGGGTAATGATCCGGCCACGGAGCTGCGGGTGGCGGCCGGGCAGCAGGCCGAGATCACCGCGCTGCGACTGCAACGGCTGATCAGTGGTTCCTGACCGGACCGTGCGTCGGTTGCCTTGCGTCGGCGGTTGTGCGTCGGCGGTTGTGCGTCGGCGGTTGTGCGTCGGCGGTTGTGCGTCGTGCCGTCACCAGCCGGCATAGGAGCATGATTCCAGAGTGACTGTTTCCACCCATGTGCTCGACACCGCCGCCGGAGGCCCGGTGGAGGGCATGCCGGTCCGTCTGGAACGGATGATCGTCGGCCTTGCTGGCGACGCCCGGGGCTGGCGGTCCGTCACCTCCACCGCGACCGACGTGGACGGACGGGTACGGGATCTTCCGGTGGACGGCGTCGGGGCGTGGCGCCTGGTATTCGACACCGAGTCCCGTTCGGCGTTCTTCCCGGAGGTCGTGGTCACCTTCGTGGTGAGCGACCCGGCGGCGCACCACCACGTCCCGCTGCTGCTGTCGCCCTTCGGCTTCTCCACCTACCGCGGCAGTTGACAGGCCTGGGCGCCGCACAGGTCGGGATTCACATCCGAGGATCGGTGACCGCCGCGCGGGTCAGACCGGCGGCGGCGAGGCCGGAGTCGTCGAGCAGGCCCGCGTCCAGTGCCCGCCGGACGTGACCGGCCAGCGCCCTGGCGGTGGCGGGTTCGTCGGCGACCGACCCGGACGGGTACGCGCCGACCCAGGCGGACAGCCGTTGCAGCGTCGCCGGTAGGCCGGCGAGCAGGCAGGCCGCGACGGCCGCGTGCCTGGAGACCAGTTGTGCGGGGTGAATGTCCCAACCCTGGTAGAGACCCCGTGTCCAAGCTCGGCGGACCAGGTCCGCGTGCCGGTGCCAGGCCGCGTGCACAGCGGCCCGGTCGCCGACCGGCAGCAGGTTGGACGATCCGTCCGCGACCCGTACACCCGTGCCGGCCGTCGCGAGTTGCATGAGCGCGGTCGCGAGTTCCACCGCTGGATGGTCACCGCCCTGGTGTTCGGCGCTCACACCCAGCGCCGCGGAGTAGTCGTAGGTGCCGATGTGCAGACCGGTGAGACGGGGCCGGCCCGCCGCCACGATCGCCGGCAGCGCCAGCACCGCCGCCGGGGTCTCGACCTGCACCTCGAGTGGGATCATGGATCCGGACCCGAGGCGCCGTTCCAGCTCCGTGAGGACGTCGCAGAACACGCTGACCTGACCCGGCGCGCTGACCTTCGGCAGGGTGACCACCAGCCCGGGCGGGGTTTCGCCGCCCTCCGTGAGCGTGGTCAGGAAGATGTCGAGGCTGCGCAGCCCGCGGGTCCGCACGGTTGGGTCCAGCGACTTGGGCCGTAGCCCATAGGACGCGGGTAGCCCTCCGGCGGCGGCAGCCGCGCGCAGCGCCCCGGCCGCCGCCGCGGCGTCGGCGTCCTCGTCGGCGTCGGTGCGGATACCGTAACCGTCCTCGAGGTCGACCCGCAGGTCGGCGACCGGCCTGTCGGTGAGGACCCGGCGAACATGGGCGTGGACCTGCTCGGCGAGGGCGGCCGGAATGCCGGTTGCCGCGGCCAGCACGGACGCGTTCCCGGCGTGCGTGTCGAGCACGGCCCGCGCGGCGGCACCCCAGTCGTCGGCGAGGGTCGCGGTGACCTGGTCGGCCGGTACGTAACAGGTGTGTACGGGATGGGGGGTGCCCGGGTCGCCGGGGAACCCCGCGGCGAGATCGGTGTCGAGACGGGTGAGCGGTGCGGTCAGGGCGGCGGTCACGTCATCCGGCAGCGTCGGCACGCCTGTCAGTGTCGGACGGGGCCTGCCCGTCGGTCATCTCCGGGTGGCGGCCACCTCGATGTGGACACGGACGGCCCGCGCGAGGAAGCCCTTCATCTTGGTGACCCCGAACTCGTGGCGGTCGACCCTGGCCGCCGCGTGGAAACGGACCTCGTCACCGGCTGTTTCCGCGTGGTCAACGGCAAGTTCGATCGGTCGGGTCACGCCGTGTACGGTCAGGACTCCCATGAGTACCCATGTGTCGTCGCGCTCGCGGGCCTCATCGGCGGTAAACGTGATCGTCGGATGGGTGACGGCGTCGAGGAAGTTCTTGCCGCGCACATGCTCGTCGCGCTTGCGGTTGCCGGTGGAGAAGCTCGCGGTGTCGACGACCGCGTGTGCCGTGGAGGCGGTCAACGGGTGACCGACGGTGAAACGCCCTTCGCGGATCGAGAACGTCCCCTTCACCGGTAGGAGACCGAAGAAGTTCCTGGACGTGGACGACACGGACGAACGGGCCGGGTCGATGCGGTAGGCGCCGGCGGTCGGTGGGACGACAATGCGCGCCTGCGTGGCCTGACTGGCCATGATATCTCCCTCAGGAAAACCTTAAGATCATTAAATGGCTGACCTCCTGGAGTCTCGTCCCCGGCGGCTCTGAACGGATCACCCGATCCGTGTGGTCCGAGGTCGATGCCACCCGGGCCGCGGCGACCACCCGGGCCGCGGCGACCGACCGGTCACCGGTCCGCCTGGATGCCCGCGGCGATGACACGGTGACGGCGCAGCATCTCGGCCAGGTCCCGGTGGACGGGCACACCATCGCGGACCACCGTCTCACCGGCGACCACCGTGTGCCGGGCGGCGACCGGCCCGCAGCGCAGCCACGCCTCCACCGGATCGGACAGGGCTCCGGCGAAACCGACTCCGTCCAGCGGCCAGACGACCAGGTCGCCGACCGCGCCGACGGACAGCTCGCCGATCTCGCCGACCCGCCCAAGGCAGCCCGCGCCACCCCGGGTGGCGATCTCAAGGGCATCCCGGGCGGACGTGGACGCCGCGCCGCCGCGCAACCGTCCGAGCAGCATCGCGGTGCGGGCCTCCAGCCACAGGGACGCGGCGTCCGCCGAGGACGAGCCGTCGCAGCCGAGTCCCACGGGTACACCGGCCGCCCGCAGCTCCGCGACCGGGGCGAGCCCGCCACCGAGGATCATGTTGCTGCTCGGGCAGTGCGCGACCCCGGTTCCCCACCGTCCCAAGGTGGCGACCTCCGCCGGGTTCGGGCAGATGCAGTGGGCGACCCACGCCCGGTCACTGCCCCAGCCGACATCCTCGAAGTGCTCGATCGGACGCCGGCCGTAGGTCGCCAGACAGTAGTCGTCCTCCTGCGGGTCCTCGGCGAGATGGGTGTGCAGCCGCACGTCCAGACGTTCCGCGAGTTCGGCGGTGGCTCGCATCAGCTCGGGGCTGACGGAGAACGGTGAGCAGGGTGCGAGGGCGATCCGCACCATCGCGCCGTGGGAGGGGTCGTGATGGGCGGCGACGAGGGCCGCCGAGTCCGCGAGGATCTCGTCGGGGTCCTGCACGACGGAGTCCGGTGGCAGCCCGCCGTCCTTCACCGACAGCGACATCGACCCGCGGGTGGGATGGAACCGCATCCCGAGGGTGCGGGCGGCGGCTATCTCGGCGGAGATGAGGTCCCCACCGCCGCGGGGGTGGACGTACAGGTGGTCGGTGGTAGTGGTGCAGCCACCGAGCGCCAGCTCGGTCAGACCCACATAGGCGGAGACGTGCGCGGCCTCCTCGTCCAGCCGCGCCCACCGCGGGTACAGCGTCCGCAGCCAGTGGAACAGCGTGGCGGACAGGGCGGGTGCGAACGACCGGGTCAGGTTCTGGAAGATGTGATGATGGGTGTTGACCAGGCCGGGTGTGACCAGGCAGCCGGTCGCCTCCAGCGTCCGCCGGGCCACCGGGACCGGGTCGCCCGACCCGCCGACGGCGCTGACGAGCCCCCCCGACACCGCGACCCAGCCGCCTGGCAGCTCGCGGCGCCGGTCGTCGACGGTCGCGACGAGTTCGGCGCCGCGCACGAGCAGGTCGACCGGTGGGACGGCGGATCCCGGCGCGGACGGAAAGCCGTCGTGTTCCGGTCGTGGAGTACGTACGGTCATGGGCGCCGATTCTGCTGTGCGACTGTTACGGCGGCGGATCGCGGTGGACGGGAGGTGACGGCGGTTGGGCATCGTGGAGATCGATGATCCGGCGGACGAGCGGGTCCGCGACTATGTCGGCCTGACGGATGTGGCGCTGCGCCGGCGGCGGGAGCCCGCCGAGGGGCTGTTCATCGCCGAGGGTGAGCTGGTCATCGAACGTGCCCGGCGCGCCGGTTACCGGCCGCGTTCGCTGTTGGTCGGGCCGTCGAAACTCGCGGGCGTGCCGGACGACCTCGACCCGGGCGTTCCCATCTACCTCGCCGGCCCGGACGTACTCGCCACGATCACCGGCTTCGAGGTGCACCGTGGGGCACTTGCCGCCATGTGCCGCAGCCTGCCCCTGGACGCGTCCGATGTGCTCGACCGGGCCCACCGTGTGCTGGTCTGCGAGGACATCGTCAGCCATACGAACCTCGGCGCGATCTTCCGGTCGGCGGCGGGGCTCGGCATGGACGCGGTCCTGCTCAGCCCACGCTGCGCGGACCCGCTCTACCGGCGCTGCGTGCGGGTGTCGATGGGGGAGGTGTTCGCCGTCCCATACGCCCGTCTCAACCCCTGGCCGGCGGCTCTGTCCCTCCTGGCGGACCGCGGGTTCGCGGTGGTCGCGCTCACCCCGTCCCCGGACGCGGTGCCGTTGGACGCGCTGCGGACGGGTCAGCAGCAGCGGCTGGCGCTGCTGCTGGGCTCGGAAGGCCCGGGTCTCACCCGGGCCGCCATGGACACGGCCACCATCCGGGTGCGGATACCCATGGCCCACGGCGTCGACTCCCTCAACGTCGCGGCGACCGCGGCGATCGCCTGCTACGCCCTCGGCCACCGCCCCGTCCCGACCGGGAGGTCATGACGGTTTGTTGTCCATGCGTGGATCCAGCCTGCTGGAATGGGCTCATCGCACGGCTCCCGGCAGCAGTTCACCGGTGAGGAAGCGACGCCGGACCTCGCCGCGGCGCATCTTGCCGGACGTCGTCTTGGGTAACGTTCCCGGAGGGAGGACGACCACTTCGCCGGGACGGACACCGACCTGGTCGAGGACCTCCCGGGCGATGTTACGACGTAGTTGCGGGATGTCTCCTTCACGTGATTCCACCGCGATCAGCAGAGTTTCTCCGCCTTCGGCAGTGCCACGGAATGCGGCGACCCGCCCCGGTCTGATGCCGGGAACTCGGCAGGCGGCGCGTTCGGCTTCATAAGGGAAGATGTTTCGCCCACCGATGATCACGACTTCCTTTCGGCGACCGCACACGACGATCTCGCCATCCGTGAGCAGACCGAGATCGCCGGATCGAAACCAACCGTCGTGGAACGCGTCCGGATCGGGCTCGCCCACGTATGTATCAGCGACCGAGTCGCCACGCACCTGGAGCTCGCCGACTCTCTTCCCGTTGAGGACCTGACCGCTCTCAGGGTCGACGACCCTGACTTCGACTCCTGGCAACGGCGGACCGAGCAGCGGAAGGCGCAGGACACGGTTCCGCCCGTCCGTGATCCGCGCGTGCTGGTCGATCTCGATCGATGCCGCGTCGAAGGAGGTATATGTCAGGCCGCGCCCCATCGGTACCAGGGAGACAGCAAGAGTTGCCTCAGCCATCCCGTAGCCGCAGACAATGGTCGACGGGTTGAAACCCAGACCCCTGGTCGTCTGCGAAAACCTCTGAACGACCCCCGTATCGATCGGTTCGCCACCGTTGAGAACGACCATGAGTGATGACAGGTCCAGATCCGATGAGGACGGCAGCATCCTGCCTGCGAGTCCGAACGCGAAGTTGGGGGCCGCGGTCGCGGTCGCTCGGTAGGAGGAGACACTCTCCAACCACGTCTGTGGGCATGCCAGAAACTGCTCGGGTGAGTGCAGGACGACGCCACAGCCCCCGCAGGTCATCGGCAGCGCGACAAAGCCGACCAGGCCCATATCGTGGAACAGAGGTAACCACGAAACCAGGCAACGATGTGCTTCCTCATGGCGCGTGGCTTTCTTGATTGCCGTGATGTTCGCGAAGAGGTTTCCATGCGTGATCTGCACGGCCTTTGGCGCCGACGTCGAGCCGCTGGTGAACTGCCGTACAGCTACGTCATGGGACGACAGCCGCGGCTGTATGAACAACGAGTCGCAACAGCCCGCGCCCAGAGTATCGTCCAAAACCATCAGCCGAGCACCAGCGACGTCGGTCTCATCTGTCACTAACGGCGGGCAGACGAGCAGCATTTCGAGCCGGGCTGCGGACACGGCTTCTCGGTAGTGCTCGCCCAAAGTGCCCGGCCGGAGCACCGGTGTCAGCACGGTCACGCTGCCGCCGGCGAGCCATACGGCCTGTATCGCGGTCACCAGAGTCCTGGTGGTCGCACCGAGCAGACCCACCGCCGTACCAGGCCTGAGACCATTACGCTGGAGTAAGCCGGCCATCCCGCGTGCCTCTGCGTGCACCTCGGCCCAACTTGCGGTGTCCACCCGACCGCCTGTGTGAACACGGAGCAGCCCCGACCTGGCTGTTCCCTGTTCGATTGCGTCGATGAATTCTGACATATTGACGACAGCTTCCCATTCCTTGCTTTGAAAGCCCGACGTTGTCCGGGTCGACAACTACCTCTTGGCTAGTGGAAGGTCTCTCTGCGTGTGAACAGATATGGTTGACAGGAGGTCAGTCTCCGTGCCTGTCGGGGAAAGAGTTCGTGTCGGCTCCCGATTCGAAAGGTGTCAAGCAAAATGTGCGGGCCTGTTCACGGGTGACGCACAGAATGTACTTATCCCAGTATCGGTCCCCAAAAAAGTCATGCTTTACAAGTTGACCCTCGACATCGAAAAAGCGGCCCTCGCCGGAGCTGATGGTCCAGTAGTTGAACTCCGGCACTTCGAGGTAGATCTTCCGGAAAGCCCAGGTGGAGAAAAGATGTCCCAGAAAAAGTGAGACTCCACCGACGGGGTATCCGGAGGAGATGACGCGGGGGACGAATGCTGCTCCGAGATAGGCATACCCATTGATGAGGTCGGCATTATAGCATACCGCGTGACCAACAGGTTTCCGGTCGACGGTGGTGCGGACGACAAACTGGGTGAGCACCGATTTCCACAGGCCGGCCGTGAACTGTTCCAAAGACGGTATATGACCGCGGAACCGCCAGCGATAACCGGTTTCATCGGCGGTGGCAAGAGCGTATAGGAACGCGGTGTCCGCGCCTTCGGGTGGTTCGAGTGAAAAAAGTCCGTTTGTAAGGGGTGGGTGTAGTTCTTGAGATTCCTGGATCGCAGAGGAAGGGCGTATCTCACCGATATCCGGGCGACTCTCCCCACTCGTCCAGAGTACCTTCACCGCTGTTTTCTGCTCGGCGGCCTGTTCGCAGTAGTTGTACAGGTCGCCGACCGTGCGTACCGGATAAAAACCGTTGTCGGTATAAATAATTCCCACTTCGGAAAGTGTGGCCATCAGCTCAAGCATCCGTAATGAGTCAAAATTAAGGTCGGCGCTGAAGCTCGTCTGCGGGCCGAGTTCAGCCGGATCGATGCCAAAACGGCGGGCGATCAGAGAGATGATTATCTTTTTATCGACGGCGGCAGGCATCGATATTCATTTCCCACGTCTCCATTGCCGGTTATTTAACACTTTTTACTGGAAGGGTCTACCTGTGTATTAAAAATACTAAGGAGAAGCTAGTCTAATGGACTCGGTTCCGCCTGGCGAATATAGCCAAGATCGGGGTCACGGAAGAATCCACAGACGATCTCTGGGATTCGGTGGAGCCGGGCGACCGCATTCTTGACGCCTTCCTTGAGCTCGTCTTGGCTGCATGCAGCCATCTTCCCGACATGACCGCCCTTGACGTTTCTCCAGACCCACTCAGTCGGGATTGAGTTCCGGTGAGTATGGCGGTAGGTAAAACAGTTTGATCCGGTCGTCCGTGGACTCCACGAACTTCTTGGTCGCCTTGGCCGTGTGCGCACGGTAGCCGTCGACGATGAGGAAGATATTACCGGGTACTAACGAGAATCTTGGTTGCCAGACTCGGCAAGGCGCATCTGCCCAGGTCAGGGGCTCGAAGCTGTCCAGCTACTAAGATTCTCTTCAGTATGTCGTGGAGCAGCTTCTCCAGGTACTCGATGAAGGTTTTGGAGTTCGTGTTCCCCTCAAGGAACGAGAAAATGGATTAATTATGCCAAGAAGGAGCTTGATTGTCCGGTAGCCTAGTTTCTTCATTGGTGCATTTTTCTAGTGAGGTTCCGTCGGTGTGGCGACCGTTACTCTGACTCCATAGCTTATACATGATCGTGTGTCGCGGCAGTCGTCGTACGGGCTTCCGGTTATTCTGAAAGCTACCTCTCCGGGACGGATTTTCTCCGGAACATGCACGGAGACGGAGAACGATCCATCGCGTTCCACCGGAATCGAACCGAGATCGACGGGTTCTGTTCCGGCCTGGTCTAGGATCAAATGATAGATGATTCCCGACTGGCGGTGCTGACACAGGAATCCGACGCTGGATATTGTTATCCTCTGGTTTGATTCTACCGTAGCCGGAGTAGCAGTCGGCATTTCTGGGAAACACCGACGGTCGGCTCTTTCCTTCGCGTAGAAGGTGACGAAGCCAACCGAGATCACTCCGAGCGCCATTAGCGCAAGCAGTGCTGTCCGGCGGTTCATCCGCGATGATCCACTTAGGGCGGGGCGGGGTTGTTGTTCTCCGGACATCACATCTCACCAACTAACCCGCGATCCTGCTCCGGAGAGAGGGTATGCTGACCGTGGCGGGCAGGTTCGGCGACTCGTTGTCTTGAAGCAGAGCCTGGTCGCCCTCTTCTCGGAAGATTCCCGCAGCGACACCGACGATGACATACTGATTGGTGACGTCCTCGCCGGGTCTGTTGAATCGGTCCAGAAACAAAAGGTATGTGGTACTTGAATGCAGGACCGGAGACCGTGTGGTTTCGGAGCTGCCAGAATCCTGGTAGCGGGTATCTGACGTACCGGTCTGCCGGATGCGAATGCTGTCTGGCAGAGAGCCGCGTAGCACCTCTGTCACCCGGACGTCTGTGATCGTGAACGGGATGTTATCCACTTCCACGACAGCGGTTTTGGACGTCGTCTTGACCCGGGCCACTGCGTCGGAATCGGCAGTGAGCTGGTCCAGCGATGTATAGGTTTTCTCTCGTGACATCTCGATATACCGGCCGTCGGCCGGTCTGGTTACCTGTTCTGATGTCGACGTACCTGCACACGCGGCGGCAGCTATGAACAAAGATAAAGCGACCGCGGATCGCCGATAGTTCCATACAGGCATACCGGGCTCCTAATAAAGAGCGTTGATTCCATTGATGTCATCGCTCTGCGGTGTGGTTTTGTATCGACTGTCGTCCGGCCACATGACCTGGTATTGGTCACTGGTATTATGACCAAGACCGAGCGCGTGCCCGAGCTCATGGCAGAGCACACCGTTGTTCGTGTTGTCGTCGCGGCCATCCGTATAGGTACGGTTTGCCACGGCGACCACGCTGGACTGGAGTCCGTGATGGATGAAATACCCATTCGAACAGCCCCAGGTGGTCAGCCCGCTCCAACCTGTGTTGCCGGCGAAACCCGCGTTAACCGTGACGTCGCCGGTACCCGTTATTTCGCTGTAAATGATCGGTGTAGGCGTATTCGTCCATGATTGAGCTCGGTCTCGAAAGCCGATCGCGTAGCCACCCGGGGCTTTGTTCGTATAGGTAATGGTAGTATGATCCCATTTACATCCGATAAAGGCATAAGCTTCGGCCGGGGTGGAACCCATAATAGTGGATCCGAAGGATGCCGCAACGGGAGACAGGAAGAGCGCTGTCCATCGAATAATCCTGGATCTTTGTTTTTGATCATTCATTGACGAGTTTTCGGTTGCATTCGGCACCATATGTACTCATTATGACAGCGTAGGGGCCGTGGATCGGACCGTCAAGAATTGCCGCGTTTCCACTGGCCTCGGCTGTTCACATCGGAGCCAATTTGATCTGGGTGGTGGGGTGCCCCGGTGACGGGAAAGTGCCTCTGACTTGGGACGATACGGGTGTCTGACCGTAACTGGTCAGGTCTTGTAGATCGTTTGTTTTT